>JAAZUV010000011.1 GCA_018623995.1 Methanobacteriota archaeon | reverse complement strand
GACCGGATTTGAAATGCCTGAGATTCCTCAACAGATTTTCGGAGCATCTGTTGAAACGGTCACATCTTCAAGCGCCGTCTTGACATGGTCAACAACGGTGTCTGCAACTACATCCATTCAATACGCTCTTGCAGACCAACAGCCTATCGATGCAACGACAAATGTTCTTGAAACGGCTGAAGGAACAGATCATGCTGTGACACTTACTGAACTCGAAGTTGGAACGTCCTATTGGGTGTTCGTTCGAGCTGAAGGAACGGAGGATGTTGTCCTGTACTTCAACACCAGCAGCGTCGTTGACGAAAAGGCTCCTGAACTGTTGAATTTGGATGCTGAAGTTCTCGATGATGGTCGAATCCGAGTCACATGGTACACCTCGGAAAGCGCTACAGAGATTGTTTCAATCGCAGGTACAACAATTCACGAGGATGCATTTGCAACCAAGAAGAACCACGAATTCATCACAGAGGCCTATGCAAACGGTGTGTATGAGTTGTTGGTCGAGAGTGCTGATGCTTCAGGCAATCTCAATCAAAGTAGCATCTCGGTTACCATCGATGTTGATGGAGAGAACACCAATCCAAATCCAACGAATCCAAACGACCCGACTGATGGTGACGATGGTGAGCAAACATCCTCTTCGGTTTCAAGTGGTGTCGTTCAAATTGGGATCCTCATCACCGTTCTTGTTCTTCTCATCGCCTTCATTCGTGTCCGAAACGGCGAAGATGGAGACGATAAGTGGGTCTAATCCTCGTCGAGTTTGATTTCTCGAATCCACTCGCCGAGATAGGCAGCGACAGCAATCATGCCAAGTTGTGCAAGAGCACGAAGGATGTGTGCCCACAATGGGAAGGTGTTTCCATTCAGTGGAATGTCGTTGATCCACATGTTGAGATTCGCCCAATACAGAACGATGAGAAGGGCCACTGTGGCCTTTCCTGCAATGGCTCGTGTCGGCCGGAGGATGAGTCCTATTCCGCAGAGGACCTCTGGTATGCCGCTGATGATGACCCAAAATTCTGCACTGAATGGAAGAGCTTCAGGTACGATCGGTGTGAACCATTCGACATCGATGAAGTGAAGAATTCCAACGTAGATGAAAAATGCACCTAATCCGAGTGCAAGTGCGTCTTTGTGGTAAGGCCACAAATGCTTCATCGCTTCACCACGATGGTTAGGAGGTCACCATCTTTGAGTTGGTGATCAAGTCCGACACGCTGCCAGTCAAACTTCGCAGAGGGGCCCTTGATTCGAGCGAAGCGGAATTTTCGTACAAAGTCGCGATGCAACTTGTTGCAGATTGTTTCAACGGTTGAATCGTCCTTGACAATCAGAGGTTCCTCCAAATCAGCTTCTTGTCCTTGTGGCTTCAGGAAGATGCGCATGAAGCCAAGATTGTCGTAAATGAAGTCCTTTAGTTCCGTGAGTCCAATGTCCTTGAACGCCGATATTTCCATGATTGGCCAATCGCTGGGGAGCCCCGATTTGGCTCTTTCAATATCCTCTGGCGTTGCAATGTCAATTTTGTTGATAGCGATAACTGCTTTTTCATAGACGATGTTTCCTGCTAAACAATCAACAATTTGTTCAGCTGTTGTATCCTGTCGCAACGTTACAATCGCAGATGTATAACCAAACGATCGAATGATATCGCCCATTTCTTCAGGAGTAAGATGCGTTTGTTCAACCGTTGTCCGTACATCGATTCCACCTTTATCGACACGCTTGATGAAGACAGGAGGCTTCTGTTGATTTAATCGAAGACCAGAATTGTGCAGTTCTCGATGAAGGACAGTAAAATGTCCGTCTTGGAATGGGTCAACGATGTAGAGGACCATGTCAGAGGAACGAATCACGTTGAGGATTTCTTTTCCTCTTCCTTTTCCTTCTGCAGCACCTTTGATCAATCCAGGCAAGTCGAGAATCTGTATTTTCGCACCACGATGTTCCATAACACCAGGAATACACGTGAGTGTGGTAAAGGCATATCCGCCTGCTTCAGAATGAGCATCAGTCACTTTGGAAATCAATGTCGACTTACCGACGGAAGGAAAACCAACAAGCGAAACGGTCGCATCACCGGACTTCTTGACTTCGAAGCCCTTGCCACCACCACTCGCTTTCGAGTGTGCAGCCGCTTTTTCTTCCTTGAGTTTAAGTTGGGCAATCTTGGCCTTCAACTTCCCAATGTGGGCATTGGTGGCCTTGTTCTTTTGCGTCTTATCGATTTCAGCGCGAATCATCTCGATTTGCTCTTTAATCGTCGCCACACGAACCCCCCTGTTCTTTTGGAACAGACCCTGTTCTTCAAGGCTGTTGTAAGAACCTTGGAGGATTTATCGCTTTACGTCTTCATCCGATACGGTTGAAACTACCATCTGGCATCATCTGCCATCGGCTCTGATCAGGTCCAATGTAGATGGTCTGCCCAGTCGATTGATCATACTGTCCACCAGGTGGTAGGCCAGTGTAATCGGCGACTCGGTCTGGTTGAGCAGGTGGTGGTGGCGCCGTTGCCATCGCCTGTGGTGGAGCAGGGGCAACTGCAGGTGCAACTGGTTGTTGAACCACAGGAGCTTGCTGAACTGGTTGAGATTGCATAGGAATCGCAGCCGTTTGTTGCGTGTGGATCGGTTGTGCAGGCTGTGCAACCGCGGGTTCTTGATTCCAAAGTTGCTGACTGAAATCCTTTGATACAGTTCCTGATGCACGGCCTCGCATGACAAGGAAGCCAACAACTGCTGCGATGGCAATCACAGCGACGGAGGAGCCAACAATCACCAGTGTGTTGGATGATTTCGACTCAGACTCAGATTTCGTTTCAGAATCCCCGCTTGCGTCGTTCTGTTCCTCACTTTCCTCGACAATGTTTTGAGCTGAAGAATCTGTACCATCGTGTTCTTCTGTGTTGCCTGAAGATACAGACGATGTGCTTGCAGCGGTCGCAGTTCCAGAGATGGTTGATGATTCCGTCACGAACGCTACGGATGCAGCGTGGGCGATACCACCATCAAGCGTTACAACATTCAATTGGATGTTGTAATTGTGCAGTGGAATCTCCTCATCGAGCATGAAACTCACCTCAAAAGTCAAATCTCCGTTTGCATCAATAGCACCCCACGTGATGACGGCACTATCCAGCAACTTCTGATTGTACGGCTCGATGATGATATCGAGTGCGCCACCAAGCGTCAAGTCAAGACCATTGTGCGCATTGATTGCTCCGCTAATGGCCATGGTCTCTTCAGTGGTGAGAAGTTGTTCACGATTGTCAATGTCGAGCGTAAATTCTGGCAGTGAGGTAATGCTCAGTGTGATCTCATCGGATTTGACGGTCGAACCAGATGTTCCGGTGACGATGATTGTGTAATCGCCTGCTGGAAGATTTTCAGGCACGGAGAGTGTCAAAACAGACATGAATGGTGTCGTACCAGAAGCAAAGTCGAGTGTTCCGGAGATGTTGGTGTCGCTTGGTAGTGTTACACTCACAGCAACATCCGCTCCAAATCCATTGAGTGGTTCAATGAAGATTGGTGTTGGAAGTTCCCAAGGTACACCACCTGGCACGACGAGCCATGGATCGAACGCAATGATCTCGAAATCAGGGTCGTTGTCTACCGTGAAAGCAACGTCAACAGACCGCTCAAAGCCATCGTGGGCCCCCATAATTGAAAGAACGTAGTCCCCACTTGACATGTTCATGGTATCGACAACTACAGCACCGAGTTCATCGATGGAGAGTTGCTGATTGTCGTACATGAGTGGTGCATTCTCAGCATTCACGGTTGCGCTAATGGCAACAGTCTCGTCAAATTCATTGAATCCAACGACATTGATCCAGGCAGCGAATGGTAGACCCATTCGTGCCACATTGTCAGGTACGCTTGGAAGAATAGTGAAATCAGGTGTAGCCCAATCGTTGTTTCCTTCTCGACCAGAGAACACTTGCACACCGTTCGCAGTGACTGTTGAAGATCCCACTGTGAAGGATTCAGTGCCAATGTGGCGATAATTGAGTGGTAGGGCATCAGAGGCATCGAGGGCCATGTCCAAGAGGATGCATCCACCGATTTCGATTGAAAGTTCGAGCGTTCCAGTTCCAACAGCAGCGTCACTCCAGACCTTGCCTTCCGTGAGCGGGAAGTTGAATGCATCCAAGCCGTTTGCGTAGGTTAAATCAGACCGAATCACGGTTTTTTCATTCATGTCAAAACCACTCGGAATGCATCCTTCATCGATGTAGCCTCCGTTGCCGGAACCGCCTCCACCGAAGCCTCCGCCTCCATTGCCGCCACCGTTGTTGCCGCCGCCGTTGTTGCCGCCGCCATTTTGGCTCTCACTGCAGCCAAAGAAGTCGACACTCTCACTGGAAGGGGTGTTAGGGCAGTCGTCATCAGCGTCATCGACGCCATCACCATCCGCATCAGATGCTCCTGTGCCACCTCCGCTGTTGCCGCCACCGTTTTCATCCGGGCAGCCATCATTATCGGCGTCATTTTGGGCGTCTGCATATTCGTTTGGACAAGCATCGTTCGAATCTGGAATTCCATCACCGTCGGTATCATCGGAACCACCTCCGCCACCGCCGTTGTTCTGGGCTTCTGAGCAGCCCAAAGCATCGACTTCTGCACCGTTTGCTGTGCCAGGGCAGTCGTCCCAATCGTCGGAAACGCCATCACAATCTTCGTCAGGATCGCCGAAGTCATCTACACAACTGCGGCCAGAGGTGCTCATCATTTCAAAGCTAGAATCTGTTTCAATTCTGGAGGTGAATGTGATGTTTTCGTGGACTAAAGCAAGCGTGTCCTTTGCATAGCAAGCTACACCATTTTCTTCATCTACTGTTTTGGTATCCAAGCCTGGTAAACTCATTTCCAAGGTTGCTTTTCCTACAATGCTAACAGTGTAGCACTCTTTCCCTGAAACAGTGTCAGTTCCTGTCACAGTCATTTGATGATATTCTTCGTAGCTCACGCCGAACATCGAAGGCATCGATACAGAAAAGTTCCAGAAATCACCATTGGTCCAGACTGGAGCAGACTGTGTGTTTGTGGACGATGCTTGAGCGAATTGGTAGGAATCAAGAACGGAGGTGTACATGATGTTCCCGTTTGCATCGTAGATGTCAGAAGCCACATTCCAACCGACCTCAGGAGCATACCAGTTCACAACATATCCCGCATCGATTTCAAGGACATAAGCGCCGCCACCTGCTTCCGTCATCGTGGCATTGATGGCTACGCTGTAAACGCCTCCAACCGAAGTTTCATCTTCGCCAAGGAACAACGTATCACGTGTCTTTGCAGGGTTGCTTGCACCATAATTGGTGTTTTCTTCATCCCAAACAGACATCGAAACGCCATCGCCAGAAGCGTGTGACAGCGTCAAGAGGAGTGTTTGACCTGGTTCCAACCAGACAGAATACCAATCCTGTTGATCAGACCACATGTCAACAGTACCTCGTACAACATCACCTGGATAGACTTCCTGGCCGGTTGTGTTTGAGTCGTTCGGCTCTGATTCCACAATCAGTTCAACACCGTCTGAATCACTAAAGCTCGGCACAGGAAGTTCTTCGAGTGTATTTGTGCTTATCATTGGATGAAATGCAGCAAGCAGAAGGATTGTTAGCACAGTAATTCGCATGGTAAATCCTACCTAATCGAATTGTATAAACATGAAGTTACAGCATTGTGACTCAATTGGTTGTTTCTTTTTTCTGCCGATGCCATGAAATCTGAACCATGGTTGCGTTGTAACATGGGACTTGAAATCGTTGTTCTACTCGTCGATGTCCCGAGTTTGCGTCAGCTTGTCACGACTCCATGGTGTGACCTTTATTCTGGCTTAGAAAAGCGCACCATGCGATCGATTCGGCCGGAACAGGATTCACGTTTGAAGGTCAATTTTGACATTGATGCTGAGGCGGAATTGCTCGACTGGATGGATACACAACAACGCCACTCCTCAGAAACGACGTCCTTTTGGTCGTGCTTAAAAGATTCAGGCGATGGTGAAAAAGGTCTTCTTCTCGCCATGAAATGGGCCAGTCCAGGAGCTTGGGAAGCATGGGAAGGAAGAGCCTACATGTACCTTGACGTTGCGCTTTCAAAAACGATTGAAGGTGAAGAAGAACTCTATGGCGGTGAAACGTGGGACGGGGTTTGTCGAGCACTTTGGAATATTCCTGAGCAAGAATATGCTGAACGCGTTTGCTTGGATTGGATGGAGCGCCGTAAGGAGTTGGGCGAAACGATGGATGAGAAAGAAGACCCACGAATTGTTCCAACATTCGAAGCCCACGATCGAGCCGCAAAGGCACTCGTCCACACCATGAAGCGTTGGAACAGCGAGGACAGTCTCGTGGCAATCATTGGTCGAGATCATCTTGAGGCGAGGAAGTGGGGGACGTTCTCGTGGAATCTCTCAACTGTTCTTGCGAACGAACTTCCTGATGAAACGACAGCGTCGGGTTGAAAGACCACATCCGTTTCGGTGGAATCATGTCAGAAGAGAACGAAGACGTTCCTTTGAATGAAGTCCCCGAATCTCACGATGATGAGACACCTGCCTTTGAAGAGGTCGACGAGCAGATGGACTTGTCAGAACACGTCGAACCTATCGATCCTCTCGAAGAAGCGATTCAGCGGGCTGAAAAGGCTGAGAAGGAAATCGCCTACAAAGACGCAGAAATCCAGAACGTTCGCAAGCGTTTGATGGCTGAAAAATCATCGCTGATTCAGTACGGTGGGATGGGCCTTGCTCGACGCATGATTCCAATTTTGAACGACGTTGATCGAGCACTAAGTCAAGTTGAGGATGATGATGAATCTCCTGTTGCGCAGGGTCTGCGATTGTTGCGTAACAAGTTGTGGAGAGAACTCGAAGCAGATGGCATCAAATCCATCGAAGCGAAAGGACAAGAATTCAATCCTGCAACTATGGAAGCCATCACCACATTGCCAGCGTCTGAACAATTCCCTGCAGGCCAAGTCATCGACGTTCTCGAACCTGGATACATGTACAAAGAACGAGTTCTTAGAGCAGCTCGAGTTGTCGTTGCAACCGAGTGATCAACCAGCATGCGGACTTGTGTTGATTTGCGAAAAGCGATACAGTCCGTCTTGTTCAATGAGCCATTCGATGACAGATCTAGGTACACTCGGAGCCAGTACCATTCTCGTGGCCTCGTCATCGTAGACCGTTGAGAGCATCATGCATGTTTGTCGAATACGCCAACCTTCGAACTGTTGACGCTCATGAAGTTCGACCCAACTGACATCAAAATCTGATTTTTCATAGAGCGTTCTTGTGCCCTCATCGGATGTTACGAGTGTTCCCACACCGTGATGATTGGATGCATGCTCGACCCAGTTTGGTGGGTCATTGATGTCTTCGATTGCAACGATATCGACGTTTTCTTTGTGCCCATTTTCATCAATCCATTTCTGAATCATATCTTTTCTCTCTTCGAATGAGAATGGGTTGTCCACCGTCCACTCGTCTTGTGCAGAACCGACTGCAATAGTGACCTTCTCGAAACGAGCGAGTGCTTGTTCGACGAGATACGCATGGCCGTTGTGAAACGGCTGGAATCGTCCCAGTACGATTCCTTTGCCCATGCTTCACGCAAAGTAGGATGCAACATCAACGTTTGGAAGTGCATGCCCCATCTCATTGAAACAAGCAATCATTCGATTGCAGCCTTCAATCATCTCTTCGATGGTGGTCGTACCCATACTGCCAACCCGGAACATCTTGCCTTTGAGGTGATCTTGGGCACCAATCACTTGCGTGTCATACTCATCCTTGAGTTTGCTTCGCCAGGAATCGTTCATTCCCTGGGGATACATGATAGCGGTTACTGTGTCGCTCTGCTGTCCTGCATCAGCAAGCAACATGAATCCAAGGTCGGAAAACAATCTGCGTACGCCATCAGCCAATGTTTTGCATCGATTCCAGCGATTCTCAAGACCTTCGTCTTCAAGTTCACGAAGCGAGGCTGCCCAACCCATTGCTAAGTTGATAGCAGGTGTCCATGGCGTTTGATCGTCGTTCCCTTTCTTCAGTGCGGATACCATGTCGAGATAGTACACTGGATTGGAGTCTCCTTGCTGGCGAATGGTATGGACACGCTCAATGAAGTGGTCGTTGATGGCTACAGCTGCGATTCCACTTGGACCAGCCGTGCACTTTTGTGCACCCATGACCACTGCCTCAGCGTTCCATTTCGCAGGATGCACGGGAAGTCCTCCCACAGAGGTGATGCCGTCAAGAATGAACGCTACATCATGTTCTTGGCAAAGTTGAGCGAGTGATTCAGCATCTTGTGTGATTCCTGAACTTGTTTCGTTGTGACAAATGAGGAGCGCTTCGAAGGTTCCGCGTCCAAGTTGTTCTTCGAGTTCCATGATGTCGAAACTACGGCCCCATTCGTATGCAATATGCTTGACTTGGCAGTATTGTTTGCAAATGTCTGCAACACGTTCACCAAACTTGCCGTTGGTCGGAACGAGGACTCGATCGTTCGGCCTGAACCTGTTGGCAATCACCATTTCCATGGCAGCTGTTCCGCTTCCAGATACGGCAAGGACCTTGTAACCATCTTCACCAGACCACGACTCGGTTCCGCGTTCGCGAGATGATTGTGTGAGGTTGAACGCTGTTCGCAACCCAGCGTTGAGATCTGCCATTACATCTCGAAATTCTGTACCGCGTGCTGTCATGACGGGTGTTGCCATGGCTTGCAAACATGCATCACTCATTCGAACGGGCCCGGGGACGAGAAAGCAGTCGCCTTCGTGTGCCATGTGCCGACGGTAACGCGCACGGTTTTTGAATAAGAACACTGAACTTTCCTCGAATTCATTGTTTGCATGGATGCTATGTGCTAAAGACATGGAGGTTTAGGAGCAGTCATGATGCGAGTGGGTCTTGCTATGTTGCAAGGTGCACGACATGAGCATGAAGAGGCGATTCTCTCCATTGCCAAAGACTTGCAGCATGAAGTTGAAGTGGTTCAATTACGCAAAGGCGATCAACTTGATGCATCGATTCATGGCCTGATTTTACCTGGTGGTGAATCAACAACGATGCGTATCGCAGCTCGGTCTGAAGGATTGCTCGACGCTATTTACAACTGGATGAACGACCATCCAAATCGCCCAGTGCTCGGAACCTGTGCGGGGGCGATTCTCCTCTCCGCTCCGAGCAATGAACGGGCGCCGTACATCAATGTCCAAATCTCAAGAAACGCATGGGGCAGACAACGTCAATCCTTTGAGGCAGATATTGAAGTTGAACTTGAGCGTTTGAACTCGAGTGGTGTTTCCGTTCCACGAACGCCTGATGTCTTCGGGCACACGCCATTGGTGGTCGGTGATGCTGAAAACCAAAACTCAGGCGATGCTTTTCCAGGCGTCTTCATTCGTGCACCGCGATTCGAATCCGATGGCATTGGCTGCGAGGTCATCGCCCGATTAGGAGAGGAAATTGTAGGTGTTCGAGATGGCTCAAAATGTGCCGTAACGTTCCATCCTGAACTCACCAATGACCGTCGTTTCCATGCATGGTTATTGAACGAAATCGCTGCGCTTTCACCGACGGATTGAACAAGGAGTGCACGGGGGTTCTGCTCATGGTCGTCCATCTTCCCATGCACACGGAGATTCTGCCACCTGAGGATGGTGAAGCAGAAGGATGTGTCCAATGCCAAGAAGGACGGAAGTTGGTCCTCTTTGTAACGGGCAAGTGCCACTGGGGGTGTGATTATTGTCCACTTTCGGAAAATCGACGTGAATCTCCTGATATGTTCGCAAACGAGCGAAGATGTTCTACATGGGAGGAAGTCATCGAAGAAGGTCATGCCATGAAGGCAACCGGAACAGGCATTACTGGTGGGGATCCGATGCTTGATCCAGAACGGTCTGTTGAAGCCATCAAACAATTGAAGCAAGCCTTCGGCCAAGAACACCACATTCACCTCTACACATCCATTCCATTCAAACTCGAATGGGTCGAGACGCTTGCATCTGCGGGTCTTGATGAGCTTCGATTCCATCTTCTCGATGGAACAACAAAGCAGTATGAAGAGGTCATCAAAGCATCGAGTGATGCAGGAATCAATGTTGGAATCGAACTCCCTTGTGAACCAGACAAGGAAGACTCTCTCTTTGCACTGCTCGAGCAATTGGATCATCTTCCAGTCCAATTCCTCAACTTGAACGAATTGGAAATTACAACAGGCAATCAAGAGAACATGGACGTTCGAGGCTTCAATCTTTCAAGTGGCCTTTCTGCAGCAGCTGAAGGATCGTTTGAACTCGGTGTCCGACTAAAGGAAGCAGCCAAAGACAAGTCCTTCCATCTCAAATTCTGTACGGCATCCTACAAGGATGCTGGGCAACTGCGAGCACGATTCCGACGTCGAGCAGAGGCGACGCTTCGACCCTATGAAACGATTTCAGAAGACGATACGATTCTTTTCGGTGCGATTCCAACAGAGCCTGAAGATGCTCGTGACGACATGATGGAATTGCAAGTTACCTTGCACATCAGTTCCTCTTGGCTTCGTTACGATGCAACCGCTCGTCGTATCGAAATGCCTCTGAGTGTTGCTGAAGAACTTGCAGAAGTCCTTTCAGTCCCGGTACAGATGGTCGAAGTTCACCCAACACATGATCGATTAGAAGTATCTGTGGTACATCTTAATGAAACATCGATGTAGCAACATTAGTTTCATTTGCAACCAGTGAATGGAACGGTTATGGGGATGCTTGACCAGGCCGATTGGGGTGTGTTCCAGCGTTCTGAAACGTGGAAAGCGTTCGGTATTGCAGTCGTTCTCTTCGGCGTAATTGCCTTTGCTGGCTTGTCCTTGTTTGACAGCATGGATGAAATTTTTGAGTCGGATGCTGAACCTGCTCCTATTCCAGAAATTATTGTTCAAAGTTTGAATCGCACTGGAATCGAAGACAACTACACGACTGAGGGTGAGATTCGCTTATCTGAACTACGTGGCGATGTCATTATCCTCGATTTGTTGGCACACGATTGTTCGAACTGTCATGCTGTTCAGGCTCATCTTGAGGAATACATGGATGAATGGAAACAGACGGCTGACGAGAACGGTGTCGGTTTCCATATCGTTGGATATGGTGCTTGGTATCAGGAGTCATTGGAGTATCTCAATGAATCAGGCGGTGAGTACACGGTTCCACTCTATCCAACTGGATTAGGATCAACTACGTCTGCTGTGCTTGAGGATGGTTCAACCACAGACCCTGTGAAACTGTTCACTACGGCAGGAACAGGTCAAATTCCCGTCGTGATGGTTATCGATGTTGAAGGCTACATCGTCGAACGTCAAGCAACTGGTACACCGATTGGTGGATGGGGTGAGTTCGATTCCTCGGTAGAAAAGGCCCTCACAGGAAACGTCTCGCTTACCATGGACGATCGAATCGCGTGGGAAGAACCGTCAACATCGTTTGTTGCCGTCTTCGTTCTAGGTATGATTCTCTCCATCCTGGTGTACTTCTCTCCTTGTGCGTTCCCTGTTCTTCCTGGTTTCATTTCATACTACCTCAGCCTTGGAGCACGAGAAGACGATTTGATCAAGGAAGGGAAATTGAAGACGGCCATGCCTTCATCTTGGGTCATTGGAACGCTGGCAGGATTGGGAATGTGGACGTTCTTCATCGTCATTGGTATCATTGCTTTTGCTATGGGTGAGGCCTTTGCCCAATCTGGATTGATCCACTATATTGCGATTGGAATCGCTGTATTGCTCATTATTCTAGGTTCTATCATGCTTCTTGGAATTACTTCTCATGTTCTTGGCTTTGTGCAGAAGCTTGTCGATCGCTGGTCAACAACAGAAATGGATGAGACCTTCACGCCTCGCCGGAACATGTACCTCTACGGTATTGGCTATGCTGCTGCATCCATCGATTGTACGGCAGCGGCAGTGTTGCCATTCGTTATCTTCCTTGGTACGCTTGGCACCAGTGCGACCATCTCAGGATTGTCTGGCCTCATGCTAGGATTGCTGATTCTGATGATTTTGGTAACAGTTCTCGTCGGTCTTGGCCGTCAAGTGATGATCAATTTCTTGCGACGAATGACTGGAATGATCAAGATGGTTGGATCCTGGATGATGATTATGGCAGGTGTTGGTTTGACCATCTACCTTACACAACCTGAGGTTGTTTCGACGCTGTTCGCTTAGAGTTGTTGAAATGCATCATCGTATACACCTTCGATGCATTTGGTAATGACTGGTCGAATGAACTTGTAGTGAACAACAAGTGCAAACAGAATGCCAGTTATGACGTCGAAGAGGTAGTGCTGTTGGGTTGTCATCGTTGACATTGAGAGCAGTAGCCATGCGATCCAAAGTGCTGCATGGGCAAATTTGTTGATGTTGTACACCAGTGGTACTGCTAGAACAACACACAGACTGTGTCCAACATGGAGACTTGGCCAAGCATTGTAGGGCTGATCCACGCCGTGAATGAGTGAAAGGAGTGTTGTGAGGAAGTCGTCGCCTGCTACTTCGGAGCGCAAATCGACCTCAACGGGTAGCACGAGAAATATCAGAAACACAGGTAATGTCATGATGAAGAGACGTTGTGAGAAGATAATGGCACACTTTCTCTGCACTTCCGTTCGTGCCAACAACGGAATGAGAATGTAGTAGATGTAGAACGAGAAATAGGCGATATTCATGATCGGAATGTAGGATATGGATGAATCAAGAGAGAGTTCTGGATCAAATGCGGTTAATCCAATGAATTCAGCAACTCTGTTGGTTATTCCATATGGGATTCCAATGGCAATAAGAAAAAATCCTCCGATGAATGATGGAAGTAGAACTCCTTTCTCTCGATGGTTCCATGCATAAGCCCACATCTTCCATGGACGAGGATCAAGTAGCCTACTCCTCATCATCTCCACCTGATTGCAGTTCCTTCCAGTGGATGACTCGATCGCCAATAATCTCAGCTTCAGCAGGGTCGTGCGTGACGTGGATGGCTGGAATCGACCGAGATTTTAGTACTGCACGAATTTCGTGAGCAATCTTTCGTCGTAAATCCACATCGAGTGCAGAGAGTGGCTCGTCAAGGAGGAGTAGTTTGGGATTGGTAAGGAGTGTTCTTGCAAGAACAACACGTTGCGCTTCTCCTCCAGACAGCGTTTCAATACTCTGTAGTTCCTTACCGACGAGGCCCATCTCATTCATCACTTCGTGAACATCATCCATCTTCCATGATTTCTTGCTCTTGTAGGCAAAAAGGATGTTGCCGAGTACATCTTTGAACGGGAATAAGACGGGTCGTTGAAACAACATTCCGATGCCTCTGTGTTCACACAGCATGTTTTGAATGGGTTGATTATTCATTGATATAGTGCCTGATTGTTGTTTTTGGAGTCCAGCAATCGTGCGTAACAAAGTCGTTTTACCGCACCCACTCGGGCCGAGAATAGCCACAATTTCATCGGATTTGAGATGAAGATTCAGATTGTCAAGAATGTGGTATTGACCGATGACGACGTTGAGTTGTTTAATCGTCAAGGACATCAGAAACCACCCCCTTGATGACTGCGAAACCGTTCAGCGATAACAAACAATAGGAATGTCATGCACATGAGAACGGTCGCAGTAGCCATGGCGATTGGTTCGACAAGCTCGAAGTATTTCGGTCTGGACATCAACTGATCGACCAAGACAGGTAATGTGTCCCAAGCTCCTGAACGCAAGAGGATCCAGGATGCTCCGAATTCTCCTAACGAGAACGCCATTGACAAGGCTGCCGCAACAACGATTTGTGGCTTCAGAAGTGGAAGTTTGATTCGGACAAAGCGCTGCATTATGGTATAACCGAGAACCTTACCTGCATCATCGTAATCAGAATCAATTTCACGCATCGCTGGAAGCAGTATGCGCACAACAAAGGGTGTCGTAAGCATAGCATGCGGCAGGATTGGCAAGGCATACCACGAGAACAGGACTGGCCAAATCTTCAGAATGCCGAGGAGAACACCCAAGCCGACCATAACGCCTGAGAGAGCGAGCGGAAGCATGGACAGAAGGTCGACAACTTGAGCAAATCGAGTTCGACCGTTTTGTTCGAGACTGTGGATGGATTGTGCAACAAAGAATCCGAGGATACAGGACATGACCAGACATCCAAATGCATATACCAAGGAATTTGTCAGTGCCTCAGGTATCGATGCATACGTAAGATCGCCTCTGAACGCGTAATCCCATGCGTCCAAACTCCATCGATACGAATCCGAAGTTCGGTTCCGAATCCGAACGGATGAAAGAACCATGAGGAAGAGCGGTGTCAAAGCGTAGACGGTGGCAACAAAGACGCCGATTCGTGGGACTGTTGTTGGCTTGCCAATGTAATTTCTTGAGAAATTTTCTGAGACGAGTTCAATTTCGTTGGATTGTTTTTGCTGCCATCGTCCAGCAAGTGCAAGGGCGGACAGAAGGACAAGCCCCTGAAGCGTCGCTCCACCAAGGACGAGTACGCTGACATCGACACGATAACCAGGAATCCCTGCTGCTCCTCCTTCAACCGCCATGAGTGCTTCAAGCGTCCACATGTTTGGAGCGAGCCATCGAACAAGTGCAAACGAGGTGAATGAGAATATGAACGTGAATACGAATGCAGAGAGGATCGACGTTCGAAGCATGGGCCACCAAAATTGTGTCAAACGGTTCACTCGACCATGGCCGATGGGAAGCATGCGAAACGCATCCTCGTATCGAGGAGGGAGTGTCGATATCTTTGGTTCCACAAATCGAATGACAAGTGCAAGATTGAACCATGCGTGGGCCAGAAGCAAGGCAATGATGTGGCCAGAGTGTTCCACTCCGATCATCGAAGAAAACGAACCGACAATTCCTGTCTCATTGCGTAAATCGATTCCAATGGAATCCAGCAAACCTCCTTCCTTAATCAGAGCGAGAAAGCCCATTGCTGCTACGACGGTTGGAGTTACGAATGGAAGTGTTAACGCTGCTCTAATGATGCCTACACGTTTCCATTCGTATCGCCCCAACCACCATGCAATGGGTAGGCCGAGCATGAGTGTAAGGGTCGCGGATAGGATGGCTTGTACGAACGTGAAGACAACAGCATCCACACCAAAGGGGTGTTCATCAAGATGGAAAATCGCCTGAATCGGATTCATACCTGTGACGAACATCAACCGCTCGAGCGCTAAAACGAGCGGTACGAGAATCATTGCAAGGTACAAGGCTACAGGAACGCCCCGCCCAACAGTCGTATTCATGCTTTCAACTCAGAGAGCCTGGGTTGCCTTTCGCCAATCCATGAGCCATGTTTCCATTTCATCATCGATGCGCTCTGTGGTGATCTCAGAAGGTTGAGTTGGCACTGGGCTGTGGTACCTGTATCCATCCGTCTCTGGCAGATCTTGGCCTTCAAGCACGGAATACATGAGATTGTTTTCTGGCATATTGATGTTGATCTCTTCACTCAGAAGGAATTCGATGAACGCATCTACAGCGGATTGTGAACCACCACCATTGACTTTCGCAGCATATTCAACTTGATGGAAGGATGCGTAATCGATGTCGAGTGCACTGGAGATGGTGTAATTTCCTCCATAGTAGGCTTCGACACCAGGCGAGTGGCAATAGGAAACGGTGAGCCAAGCATCACCGATGTGACCTTCACCCCAGACGCCATAGCCTCCGCTGTAATGTGTTTCATACGCCTCTGTCCAGCCAGAGGTAAAGATGGCGTCGTTGTCTGCCATGGCTTCCCACCACTCCATTGCATCCATGTTGGATTGTTGTTCGAAGTAATCGATTGTAGCCGTCATGAAGGCACGTCCGGGCGAGGATGTTGTTGGGCTTGGGAATGCGGTTCTACCTTTCCACTCCTCGTTGAGCAATTCCTCAAGTGTGGTTGGATAGGACACGTTGTTTTCTTCCAGAGCTTGTGTGTCCACGTTGAGGCAAACGTAGCCTTGATCGAACGGTACGGCCATGTTTCCTGCATACGGGACAAGGGCTTGTGGGTCAAGATCCGGCAGTGTTGCAGAGTGTGGTGCAAGAAGACAATTGTCCAGTGCAGTTTGCAGGTATGTGTTGTCAAGGCCCAAGGCGAGATCGGCTTGAGGTGCTTCCTTCGTCAGGAGAAGTTGCTCAAGGATGCCGCCTGCATCGTCTGTCCGTATCATCTCGATGCTGTACCCTGTCTGATTGGTAAACTCTTGAAGCACTTCATCACTCAATGCAATAATGTCGTAGGTAACAACGGTGAGTGTCTTGTCATCGGACGATGTTGTTATCACGCACTTATCGCTAATGCTGTCTGTACTCAAACAACCCGAGAGCGGTGCGAAAAGAAGGACGAGTAGAATGAAACCAGTTCGAATCATGCCATACCTCCCAGCGCATTGATGAGTCTGTGGCAACGATCGACGACATCCAAGGGGCTTGTTCCGACGATATAGAGCGAGGGTTCCCATCCAAAATCCCCGATGTCGAGGATGACATCGATGGTTGAGCTTGAATCTTCGAGACCAGAGCGATCTGCATCAGCAAGTTCCCAACCGAGTTGATTGCATGCTTCTTGGACTGCATCGATGTCTGTTCCCTCGTAATCACCAGGCGGTCGAATGTTCATTATAGCAGACTTTGATGGATCGTTTTTGCGTGCTTCAAGCAGCATTTCAGCAAGATGCTTTGACGAGCCAAACTGTGGTTTGCTATGGGTTCTAAGTTCTCCCTCTACAGCGTTGATTTTACCAGGCACTGCTGCGACATCCTCTGGATTGGTTGCAGTATTAAGACAGGCTGCAATATTCATGCCAACCTTTGGAAGAACCGGTAGGAGCAGTCGAGCATCAAGTCGCCCAATGGCCCACTCGAGTCGTCGAATCAAAGCATGCTCGTTTTGGTCAACTTCGAGGTCCAATCCAGTCAAGGTCTTGTCAAATCGGAGTACTTGATTTCCAGTGAATTGGAATTCCACAATGAATCGTTGCCGCAGCAATTCTTCGCTTTGGCCAACAGACAACAATCCTCCTGCAATTTCCTTGGCCCATCCGTCAACAGTGAGTTCATCTGCAGAACCAGGCAAGTCCACGATACCTTTCTGATATTGTCGCGAAATGGTACTTTGGGTTGTGCCGAGTATCGATGCGATGTTCATTTGGGACCATCCCTGGCCACGTAGTTCTCGTGCAAGTTGCATGTGCAGGCGGTTGAGCCATGCGCCTCCGGTTTCTCCTAGCATGAGCTTGCGAAGGCTAGAGAGTTATTCAAATTATGTAAAGAAAAATGCAATATGCATATATTTGGAGGGGAGGAATAAATGACCATCTTCAAAGACCGCTTTGGCCACGAAACACCATGGAGGCGGAGCAGTTCCTCGACGATGTCCTTACTCGCGTCAAGGACTTTCTCGCTGCAAGTCAAACTGAGTCGAGCATTCGATTTGTAGAACCTCCACAATCGCTTGGAAAGACGACCGATCTCAAGTTGCCACTTGAAGGCCGAGGTCTCGAAGCTGCCTTGGATGATATCGAATCCGTTCTACGTCATTCTGTTCGCACAACGGCACCAGGTTTCATGAATCCTCTTTGGGGTGGGCTCTCGATTGCCTCAATCGCAGGTGAATTGGTGACGGCTGCAACTAATACGGCGATGTACACATACGAGATTGCACCTATTGCAACCTTAATCGAATCCACCATTCTCAAGCGTATGGCGGAACTTGCTGACTTTGGAACCAGTCAAGGAACCCTGACGACCGGTGGTTCAAACGGAAATCTCCTCGGTATGTTGTGCGCACGACAGGCCAAGATTCCACTTTCTTCTCATTCTGGATTTGATGGTACGAAAATGGTTGCTTTCGTCTCAGAAGAATCGCATTATTCATTTAGCATAGCATCGAATGTAATTGGCATAGGGCACTCGAATTTAATCAAAGTCCGATGCAATGACGAGGGACAAATGCTGCCTGAAGCACTGGAAGAGGAGATTCGGCGTGCCCTGAATAGCGATCAAATCCCATTTGCGGTATTGGCTACAAGTGGGACGACCGTTCGAGGTAGTTTTGACCCGCTGCGTGAGATTGCAGGGGTTGCTCACAAACACAACTTATGGTTGCATGTGGATGCTGCATGGGGCGGGTCTTGCCTCTTTTCATCACGTTATCGTTCGCTGATGGATGGAATTGAACTCGCTGACAGTTTTTGCTGGGATGCGCACAAGATGATGGGTATACCCCTGATTTGTTCAGCCTTCATTGTCAAAGACGCAGATATTTTGCGGGCCGTTTGTTCGACCGGTCAAACCGCTCATTATCTCTATCACGACACCGGAGCAGATGTTGATCTAGGACGATTTTCACTTCAATGCGGGCGACGAAACGATGCACTCAAGCTATGGCTTGCATGGCGTGAGATTGGCGATGCTGGATGGGCTTCGATGCTTGAACGGTTCATGGATTTGGCTGACCACTTACAGAAGCGCATCGAGAATCACGATGCGTTGGAAATGGTCAGTGACCGAATGTGGACCAATGTTTGCTTCCGCTATGTCGGTGATTCTCCTGAGGAAGAACTCAACCGAATGAACGCTGAATTGCGTGAACGTCTCGTTCAGGACGGTCGATTTATGGTCAGTCGTAGTACGGTTGACGGGAAGATCATCTTACGCTCAGTCATAGCGAACCGCAATATCACAGAATCTTCGCTTGATGCCTTCTTGGACCGGGTGGTGTCCCTTGGAAAGGATATTGAGCGAGGTTTGCCCCAACGATAATTAGGATAGGATAGGAATGAGCGATGGAGAACTGATTCGAACTGCGTTGTACGATGAGCACGTTGCCCTCGGAGGGAACATTGTTGATTTCCATGGTTTTGAATTGCCTATTTGGTATTCGAATATCAAGGCTGAGCATCTCGCAACCCGAGAATCGGCCGGTCTCTTCGATGTCTCTCACATGGGCACATTCCGATTTTCTGGCCCAAATGTACGTGAATGGCTTGAAACCGTTGCTACACAGAAGGTTTCCTCGATCACCGTAGGTCGCTGTGCATACACACATTTTCTCGACAAAGAGGGTTTCATTATCGATGACATGATTTTCGCTGTAGTATCTGAGACCGAGATTCTTGGTGTTCCGAATGCCTCGATGATCGATGT
>JAAZUV010000010.1 GCA_018623995.1 Methanobacteriota archaeon | reverse complement strand
TTAAAGGACCGGGTATTACACCATATTCAAGATTCGCTGATGGGAAAGCGGTCTTGCGTTCATCGATTCGTGAATTCTTGTGCAGTGAAGCCATGCATCACTTGGGCATTCCTACAACACGAGCATTGTCACTGGTCACAACTGGAGAGGACGTCGTTCGAGACGTTCTCTACAATGGGAATCCGGCACCCGAGCCAGGAGCGATCGTGTGCCGTGTTGCTCCAAGTTTCCTACGCTTTGGCTCCTTCCAAATTCATTCGATGAACGGCGACAAGAAGACTCTACGTACACTCGTTGAGTACACAATAAAACATCACTTCCCTGAACATAATTCTGAAAACGACGATGGGTTGATTCAATGGCTTACTCAAATCGGTCAAGAGACTGCTCGAATGATCTCTGAATGGATGCGGGTTGGCTTTGTTCATGGTGTCATGAATACGGACAATATGTCCATTCACGGATTAACCATCGATTATGGACCATACGGTTGGATTGAGGACTTCAACCCAGATTGGACACCCAATACGACCGATGCACGAACAGGACGATACAGATTTGGCCACCAAGCGCAGATTGGAGCATGGAACTTCGCTCGCTTGTTGGAATCCATTTCACCGCTCATGGAAGAGCCTGAGCGGCTCTACGAAAGCCTAGAAGCGTACTATACCGAATACGAGCATTGCAACAATGCAATGTGGTCAAACAAACTCGGTTTGAGGGAATTCAAAGAAGGAGATGATGAATTGATCCAGGAGTTAACAGCAAACCTGCAATTGGTCGAAACGGATATGACCATCTTTTTCCGATTGCTTTCTTCATTGAACGAGCCAAGCATCGAACACCTTCGATACGCATTTTACGATGAACAGACCATACCAACTGGGGAATGGAACAATTGGCTAGACAAATGGTGGAAGCGGGTGGATGGTCAGCCAGATCGTGAGGTCATGCTCTCGTCAAATCCGAAGTATGTACTTCGCAATTGGATGGCACAGCTCGCCATTGATGCTGCAGAAAAAGAGGATTATTCCGTCGCCCAAGAACTGTATGAACTACTCAAGCAGCCGTATGCTGAACAACCAGAACACGAGGAAAAATGGTTCCAAAAGCGGCCTGAATGGGCTCGCCATCGTGTTGGATGTTCGATGCTCTCATGTTCGAGTTGATGCTTACTCTTCTTCCCAACCATGACGTTGTGCGAGCTCTTTGCTCACGAGCGGACTGTTGCAATGTGGACAAGAATCGGATGGAGAAAGAAGATCGGGACGAATGGCTAGAACAGCCATGCAACTTGGGCATGCAGCCAACATCTCGCCTTCTTCCAAATCTGCTTCCGGCGTTGGAACAAATGTTGTATATCCTTGTCTATAGAGTGGTGAGAAGTGATATCGAACTCGTTGAAACGAACTAAATGAAGCGTATCCCATGATCAACATGAACAGAATTCCGCCAGCTGCTCCACCAAGAGTGTAGTACAGGTTCGCTAAGAACAGCAAGAAGAAAATGACCGCTGCGATGGCAATGATCATTGCTGCTGGCCAATATGCCCAACGACGTCGTGAGCGATACGAGAACCATGTCGAGGTGGTAATGAAGAGTGGAATCGCCCACATCAACATAGCACCGCGGCCAATGTATTGTTGGGATACGCTTGCAAAATCCCATGCGATGAGAACGATGATGAGACTGTCAATAGCAAGGATAAGCGCTGTACTTCGATGTGTTTGATCGAAAATCGCAGAGAGTGTTGCAGAAGCACGCTGACCACCCGAGCCAGCCAAGACGATATCATCGCCTCTGTTCCCTGCCATGGTGGAACCAGTATCTGCCCTCACATGAAGGCTTGTGAACAGCGAAGAAGTCTTGATGGTCAATACGCTCGCAAGGACATGAGCGTCCGTGATACCGACGTTGAGAAGCGTGGCGCCAGTCTTGCTGGCAAGCGCATACTGGTCGGTGTCACGGGTGGTATTGCTGCAGTCGATACAGTTCGACTTCTTCGAGAAATGCGACGACATGGAGCCGAGATGCTCGTGATAATGACCGAAAGTGCACAGCGGGTCATCACACCACTTGCTGTTGAATGGGCAAGTCAATGCGAAGTCATCACCGATTGGGATGGTGATATGAAACAGCTCGAGGATGTTGATGCCATTCTCGTTGCTCCAGCAACACGAAACACAATTGCAGCACATCTTCACGGGATGCAACAAGGACCACTCCTGATGGCATTAAGCGCTGCACGATCGAGGAACACCCATATTCTCATGATTCCAAGTATGCATGCAGACCTAGCAGACGATCCAGTCACGGATGACATTGTTGAACGGTTGAGAGATGAAGGCATTGATGTGATGTGGGGTGATCTTGAGGAAGGGAAGAGAAAGACCCCGAATCACGAACACATTGTTGCTCGATTTGCACACGGCATTAATTCGCATTCGAAGAATCGAAAAAGTGTCGTTGTCACTCTTGGTGGAACTTATTCACCGATTGATGATGTTCGTGGTGTTCAAAACACGAGTTCTGGTTCGACAGGATATGCAATTGCTGACGAACTCTACCGTTACGGGCATGATGTCACATGTGTGGTTGGTCGAACAAGTGTTGAGCAACCGACGTGGTTACCATTGTGCATCAAAGCAGAGCAACCAGATGAAATGCTCGCTGAACTCAAAGCCCTTTCGAACGATGAAATCCATGCATGGGTTCACGCTGCTGCAGTTCTCGACTATGTTGTTGAAACACCTGCAGAGGGCAAGTTAGCAAGTCAACAAGGCCCACTGCAGGTCCAGCTGGTCGAAGGTGCAAAACACATTCAGGAACTCAAGGAGAAGGTTCGTGGTTCGACTCGAATTGGGTTCAAGTTGGAAACTGGAATCAAGCAACGTGATCTTATTCATCGTGCAACAGCCCAGATTGAGCATTCTGAAATGACTGCAGTGGTTGCCAATCGTTTGGAAGACTTGGGAGATTCATCGAAACCTCGAGGCTATCTTGTCGACAAACAAGGGAGTCATTTTGTCCTCGAGACACAATACGATCTTTGCGATGCACTACGGACAATCATTGAACGAGGCGATTGATTTGCGACGGTTTGCAATCGTTGGCCATCGTGCCATGAGCAAGGGCAAGTTACCACTCAATGACCTTGCAGGTGGTGCTGGGCGGATGGATGTGCTCATTCGAGCGGTTATGTCTTCGCTCCTCACTTCACATGGACTTCGAGACAATGTCGAAGTCGTCTTGCATCTCCAAGGTGGACCAGGGCCGCATCGAAGACTGAAGTTTGTAGGTTCAGAGCTCAGAGGATTTCATGCAGAAGAGCGTAGCGTTGCTGGCCTGATTGCAAAAGTTATCCGAGAGCCTTTACCGGCGATTGGGCACTGGATTGAACGAACACCAGGACTCTATGACGGAGGAGGATCGTTGTCTCATACATTGACCGAATGGGAGGATTGTATTACGGTTCGACTCGATGCTGATGCAGAGCGATTGTGGAACGAGAATGGTACCATTCCAATCCAATCAACTCCAACTGAGGACTCCATTGCATTCCTTCTCTCTGATGATCAACCGTTGGATACGGATCAAGGGATTCCTCGTTCCCTCGGCACGACGTGGTTGCAGGGGCACCATGCCATTGCAATCTGTCATTTCTTATTGGACGAAGGTGTTGAACTCAACCTTTGAACCACATTGGATGTCCTGTCTCATCCGACCGGAGTGCCTGTGCAAGCAAGGCATCATCTAGAGCAAGTGGATGAGTCTGTGGCCACGTTGGTAGTGAGGAAATGCTTGCAATTCCTGAAGCAACTGAATCGCAATCACCATTCTCAACAGTTTCAGTATCGATGTAGGCAGCACCTATTGTGAACGTTGATTCAACAGAACCTGCTTTTCCTTCAGCGAACTGAACAGCGTTTCTGTACCAACGCATACCCAATCGTGTGGTTTGGTACGATCCGTTCCATTCAGGTGGAACGTTCAAGTTCAGCATCAACTCTCCATTCTTGAAAGCGCTCATCAGTTGTTGATCCGCTTGTGTGGATGAGCGCTCAGGTATCGCATTTGGCCAAGAAGAAACATGCTCAGCGTGTAGGTCAATGTGAGGTCGGCAGAGGTTTTCTGGTGTTTTGGGTACCAAAGGAAGGACCCGTTGAACAAGTTCGACAGTTGCATCAATTCCAACCTCCATGCCTTCAGGATCGAACGATGTGTACGAGCTTGCGATGGCAGGAATGCCATACAAGCCTGCCTCTCGAGCAGCCCCCATGGTGCCACTATGATAGGAGTCTTGTGATAGGTTTGGACCAAGGTTGACACCCGAGAGAACCAAGGATGGTCGAATGTCAGGAAGGACATGATTGAGACCTCCATCAAGGGCAACGATCATTGTATCGCAAGGTGTACCATCAAGGGCAAAAAGGTGTACACCAACCGATGCATCAAGATCCCATTGTTGAATCAATTCGTTTCTGTTGTGAAGATCGATGGGTTTCCCGAGATTCAATTGCATACTGCATGCAGATTTGTTCCCAGATGGAGCGAATGCCACAAGTGGAATGCCTGCTTTGTTCATGGCTTTGACAAGCAACTCAAAGCCAGGAGCCTCGATTCCATCATCGTTGGTCATCAAAACCCATTTTGTATCCATCATTCAGCCTCCATTACACGGTCGTTGTTATCAAGTGATGTTTGGTTGGTAAGATGTTCTCCGTAGATAATTGAGACAATACCGAGCATTAGAATTGGACCTCCAATCCAAGTCCATAAACCGGGAACACCAGTTGAAAAGAACATCCATCCAATCAAGGAACCAAGCACTGGCTCAAGTGTCACACTGATTGAGATCAACAAAGGTGATACATATTTGAGGCAATAATTGAGCCCTGTATGACCTAGAATTCCTGCAATGAATGCCAACAAAACAAACCAAACCAACGTTTCGTGTCCGAAGTATCCAAAGGCGCCAAATTCAGAAAAACCATCCTCTAACAACCATGAGGCCGGAAGCAAAAGGAGTCCACCGATGAGGGTTACAGGGAACGCATAGAGGAACAGAGGCATCCAATCTCGAAGTATCCGTCCGCAGACGATGTAACCAACCACAAAGACCGCTCCAAAGAACGCCAATTGATCACCAAAAAAAGTGACAGAGCGGTCACCTTGGACATCACCTGCGTCGAGCATTGAAATCGCAGCACCGGAAAAAGCAGCGATTCCACCGATCAATTCCAATCGGTTTGGTTTCCGAACGAAGAGAAACATACCAATCAGAATGACCAACGGATGAGCAGTCACGAACAGCAATGAGTGGGTCAGAGAAGTATAGTCGAGCGAAGTGACCCAGAAACCGAAATGAAGAGCTAAGAATACGCCACTAGCAAGGATGATTTTCGCTGTTGATGCGCTCCAGAGTTTTGATTTCACCTCATCATCAACCTGATAGAGTTGCCAAACAGCCAGCGGTGCAAGAATCAATGCGGTCAGTTGCAAGCGCCAAGAGGCACGCAACAAGGGGTCGATCTCATCCACATGGGTGAAGATGGCTCCAGCACTGGAAACGCCACATATAGCCACTCCGAGAACCAGCCAGACATGTGCTGGGACCGAGCCACCACGCATGGCGGTCACGACTCATTGACCAGTTCAGCATCCATGACCGGTGGAGCGCCAATGACACCTGCTCGCTTGAACAGAGCATAGATGATGTAACCAATACCGACATTGAGTCCAACGAATCCAGCCATACGGCCAATGTACCAACCAGTGGCATTCGGATCAGGAACAAGCGTATCAATGAACGAGAGGATACTTGACTCCGTTCCGAAGAATGCTTCACCCGTCAAGAGACCCGCAGCGACCATGAAGGTGCTGAGGAGAATGAGAGCACGCTTCTTTTCGGCTGCTGTTGCCCCTTCTTCAGCCTTGATTGCCTCGATCTTCGGCTTGAGCTTCTTTTCTTCCCACTTGTCGCGGCTGTAACCACCAATGAGCATTGGAAGCGTGTGAGGAACATCAAGATACATTCCCAGACCAAACGATGTGCCCATACCAGTCACCCATTCAACGAACATTCCCAAGAGGAAACCAAGTGCGAGGAGCATCAAGTCACCTTGTCCTTCAGCAAAGATGACCGAGAAGGTTGCGAAGGCGTTGGCCTGTGGAGCAATCAGGTCAATTCGACCCTCTGCGAGTTGAATCGAGAGGAAGATCGCAACTGCTGCACCAATGATGGCACCAGGAACAACACCCATGATGTTCCCTTTCGAGATGTGGTAGGGTCGGTTACCGATGTAGAGGCTGTTCTTGTAATCACCAATGACCGTACCCGACATAGAGATTGCAGAACCAAAGACCGTTGTTCCAACGAGACCGAGGAGGACGGCATCTTGTTTGTTCAAACCGAGTGCCTGATCAAAGTTGAGGAAGATTCCCAACAGCATGAGCAGAACGATGAATGAGGTTCCTGAAACCGGCTCAATACCTGTTTCACCCATGACACGCACTGCGATGGCTCCGAGAAGGAAGGTCGTCATGATGAGAACCGTGGCAAAGATAATAGCAGCAGCAATTGGGAAACCTCCGACCCAGAAAATGAGAATCATGGAGAGGAACGTTAGTCCCATGAAAATTGGAATGTGCATAAGCGGCCATTCGTACCAGCCCTTACCTTCCATGTATTCTTGGGAACCTTCGCCCTTGAAAGCTGCACCAATGTCCTTGAAGATGTTGGCAAAGGTTCGCCACATCTTGGCCAATCCAAACATTCCACCGCCAACAATGGAACCAATCGCAATGGTTCGAACGGTCTTGGAGAAGGCGATCATTTGCAATGCTTGACCACCTTCACTTGCATAGGCTTGGATAGGGACGTTGGCTTGCATCGTAGCATCGTAAACAGGGAAGTTTGCGAATACAGCAAGTGGAACGAGGAAGAACCAGCCAACGAGCGTTCCAAGGTTGACCAAGAATGCCACTCGAGTCTTCATGAACCAACCGATAGCAAACATCGAAGGTGTCAAGGCGACACCGACATAGGTGTAAGCAAACGGATTCCAAGCCGTCTCTTCGGACCACTGGGTGTACTTCTTCGAAGAACCATCTTCGTAAATTCCAGATGGCTGGTGGATTTTTCCTGCACTGTAAAACGAGGCAAGTCCAACGTCACCAACATGCAGTGTCTCTGCGAGATAATCCATGACTGAGAGTTTTTTGTCGGAGAGCCATATGAGCGGATATTCAATCAAGAACATTCCAATCATTGTAATTCCAGTCCACACACCAATGGTCTTCAGTGACTCACGTGCGTGTTCGACAGCCCCTGTATTGACGTCTGAAGCGATGTCCAACATCTTCAGTGTCGCTTCGAAACCAGGGAGAGGTAGTGGATCTTCAACGAGCCAAACCCTTCTGAAGATGATAAAATACATCACACCGAGGAATCCAGCGAACATGGAGGCTACAATCGCAATAAACGCAAGCCTGAACGCTTCACCATCTTCCAATGTAATAAGAGGCCCATCAGCCAGTGAATACTGTGCTTTCGATGCTAACAGGAAAATAGCAGGGAACGTAAAGATGAATCCGGTTGATGCGTGTGTTGCACCAGTTGTTGCAGAAGTGGCGATGTTGACCTCTGAGGGAGACCATTTTAGTGCCATTCCCAACAGGTAGGCAATGTACCACGCAGCAGAGATAGCGAGACCAAGTTTCAGGCCAATGTAGGCAGTAACACCCGAAAAGATGGCACCGATGGCGATGCCGATCATCACCTTGGATGGTGACCAGTGAGAAACTTCGAAGGATTCCTCGAGATTCTTTTCCTCAAGATACTGTTCGAGGACACCTGTATTGAGGTTGTTGTACATCTCATCATCGAGCCATGTCAGAGATCCATCCTCGATGGCTTTGAGACCTTTCGCAGTCACCGGTTGACGGTATGCAGAACGTTGAACCGTTGAGCCCGAAGATGATTGCTCGTCCATAGTGTCCACTCCCAACGGTTTACTGGTGACGCGGGCACTTGAATACAGTTGCCCTTGAGAATTACGAATATAATCACAAAACGCAGGGTTTATTCGTACGGATTGTGATAGTACATTATGAGCGGAATGACGGGTGAAGCGAAACTTCTGAGGCTAGGCGCACAGGACTTGAACAACGATGGTCGGATTATCAACCTCGTGATTGCAGGCTCAAGTAGGTTTTACGACTACTCCATTATTGAGGAAATTCTTGACCAGTGGATAGAAATTGAAGGCTATCCTGATCTTATTATCGTGGGTGGTGCGAGTGGTGTTGACTACCTCGCTGAACGTTGGGCTACCAACAATCACATCGAGTTCATCATGTTCAATGAATTCTGGGATAATCCTCGTCCAGGGCTGGAGGATTCAGGTAGAGGTGAGGCTCCATTGGAATTAACAGAAAAACTCCTCGAAGCAGCCACGCACGTTCTTGCATTCCTTGGTGAAGGCAGCAAGTGGACTAAGGTAGTCGCAGATGAGGCACATCAACGTGGAATTCCAACCTATGTTCATCACTTGGATGAGTCCGATTGAGAGTGTTTGATGAAGCGAGCAGGTATCCCGGCCCATACTTCCCCATCAGGAATGACCTTCCGCTTTGGAAGGACTGCACGACTACCGAGGATGCAATTTTCTCCAATCCGTGACCCTGGGCCAACCATTGTTGCTCCACCGACGGTGGAATTCTTTCCAACGATCACTTTCTCCAAGACGAGGTTGCCGTGTTCGACAAGATGTCCGTTGATGGTTGCACCGCCTCCGACGACCACATTGTCTCCGAGTTCGACCAGAGACGGATCGTTAATGGTCGACGAATTGATGTTGACATTCTTTCCAATCTTGCAACCTGCAAGACGATAATATGCGTTCGCAAAAAAGGATGGGACAATATGATTGAGAAACGGTTGTGTCGAACGATGGAGCTGGCCACAAATGGCCCATCGAATCGTTGTCATCGATGCGAGTGGAGCCACGATGCGCTCATTGAAGCGTAACCGTATGAGGAACTGCAAGGTTCCTGACAACAACAAAAGAAACATTCCCCAAGTCAGGAACGCTATCGATGCAGAGAATCCGATCAGCAGCAAATCTGGCCAACTCCTGTCACCTGGACCGTACGCTGTTATCCAATCAAACACGTAGATGGCAGGAGCAATCGGTAAGCCCCATACAATTCCCATGAGGAGAATCATCGCAACAGAAAGCACGGCTTGTATCTGTGTGAAGCCACGCATGGCACCCACCCATCAAGCATCGTTCTTTGCCGCTGCTTCAGCACGTGCGTCCTCTTCTTCAGCAACGCGGATACCTTCTTCGAGGTCGACGCGGCTCGTCAGATATGTACCAGCAAGAATGACGATTGTGATGGACAAAATCGCCACACGACTATCGAATGTTGAACTGGCAATAGCGTACAGGGCAGTTCCAATCATTGCAGCAGATTTGCCGAGGAATCCGAAGAATCCATAGAACTCAGACGCTCGAGATTTCGGTGTTAGCATCGAAAACATGGAACGAGCCTGAGCACCTGCAGAACCCATGGCGCAACCAACAAACATCCCGAGAATAATCCACTGCATTGAAACACCAAGGTTGAGAGGCTTCCAGACATTGTCTCTCATGGTCTCAGCCCAACCGTCAACAAGCCCACCTTGATCGAGAATTGTCGGATGACGGTCCCCGATTTCATCAGCTCCTGCAATTGTATCATTTCCACCCAAAATTATGATTGAAAATCTGTGATCGCTTGTATTATCAAAGGCATCGGCAAGAGCAATAGCATCCGATTCCGAAATTGACTTGACATCTTCTTCAACAACCTTCGCTTGATCCGCCAAGAAAGATGCACCGAATACACCCACGGCGACAAGTAAGAACGCTGCAAAGAATCCCATTAGTCCCATCTCCTTATCTTGAATGAACTTGATTCCTAAACCTAGTATTCCGACCATTGCCAAAATAAACAAACAGACCAAAAGACCCTTCCCAAGATTGGTCTCGTCGGCCTCCTCAACGGAGTAATCTGTTTCAGGGAAGTAAAGTTGGAAATTATCCCTAAAGGCTGCATCACCTTCTGAGTCCTCTGCAATCCAGCCTTCATATCCTCTGTCGTAGAGTGTTGTCATTTCGTACATACCAGTCTGATCATTCCACTCAAATTGAAAGTCATAACGTTCGGCGTCATCCTCACCTTCAAGTTCGAGTGGAGCAAAGCCAGCAGCGGTCACTGAAACAGCACAGTAGATTAACAAGGCAACCATCAAAGCAAATTTCGTACCTTTCTTGGCTGCAAGTTTACCAAAGACAAACGTCATTGGGACTGCGACGACGTTCACGGTTAGCAGCAACATGATGTTCATGCTGGGATTGATCCTTAGAACCGATTCGCCGAACGCGCTTGCCATACTTGCAATGGTGTTTACTCCATCGTAGAACAACAAATAAGCAACAAGGAAGAAAGCAAGAACTTTGAATTTACGAATTTCTTTAGCAGTTTGGAATACTTGACCATAAGCGATTTTCGTAGCACTCATCACACGGGCAAAGTTGTTTTTTCCTAATCCATGCCAGTCCATTTCTGTTGGAATATCTGGTTCAGGAGTCCATTTGAAGATTAAAGCACCAAAGCCCCACCACCACAAAGCTGAGGTTGCAAATATAACAGCCAACTTGAAGTCAGTATCCAAATCGAACGGTCCAAGCAAGATAATCAAGTGGAAAACCAACAGCAGTGAACCACCTGCGAACCCGTAGATGTAACCCCATGTGGACAACTTATCCTGCTCGTCTCGAGAGCCCAGGTAAGGCATGAAGGAGTAGTAAATGACGTTCCCTCCAGTGAATCCAATCGTTCCAATTGTAAACATGATGGCGAGAATGATGTAACCGTCTGATCCAAAATACGGGGCGGCTCCCATCAGAGCACAAAAGACGATACCAGCTGCTGTATACCATTTGAGCAACTTTTTCTTAATCGGCATTTTGTCCGCGATAACACCAAGAGCAGGAGCAGTTGCCACAACAAAGATCATTGAAAATGTCAATATGGTTGCATAAAATGAATCACCAGATTGCGTACCTGTAGCCTTGTTGTACAAATTTGCCATCAGAGCAGGAGCGATGACTGTCATGACTGTAAGTGCATAGGCCTGATTCGCCCAGTCGAAGAAATACCATCCCTTAATGGCCTTTTGATCATCATCGCTCATCGATGACATGATGGCCTTTGCCGTTTTTTTATTGTCTGCAGTTGCCATCTCACTCATGATATCCCTGACTACACCATGTCCGACTTGGTTTATGAAAACAGCACCTGCATGGCTACTATGCAGAACCGTTTGAATCGGTTTGACAAATCTTCAAACCTTGATGCAGTTAGGAAGAAAACATGAGCAAAAGATATCCAAATGTTCTGGTAACTGGATGCACTGGATTTCTTGGGCGACATGTAACACAGGAATTCCTGTCACGTGGATACAAGGTGCGTGGTACGACTCGCTCCCCAGAAGAACAGCACCAGTCAATTCGTGGTGATTTTGAACACAATGATGCGCTCGAATTGTGTACGCTCGATCTGACCTCAGACACAGGCTGGGACAAAGCCATGGAAGGCATCGATGCGGTCATCCATACCGCCTCACCATTTTCTGCTTACGAACCCAAAGATGAGATGGAATTGATTGGACCTGCTCGAGAAGGAACATTACGAGTTCTCAATTTGGCGTACGAATCTGGCATTCGTAAGTTTGTGATTACTTCATCAACTGCAGCCATATCAGGAGCAACACCAACAACCAAAAATCACACCTATACAGAACAAGATTGGACCGATTTGGAGAAGGATATTTCTGCTTACACGAAGAGCAAAACACTCGCTGAACAAGCAGCAAGAGCGTTTGCATCTTCGCATGAAGATGTTGAATTAACGACGGTTAATCCCAACGTGATCTTCGGACCACTGCACAGTGGAACGTCTGGAACTTCGTTGCGTATCATTGAATCCATCGTTCAAAGTTCGTATCCCGGATTCCCAAAGATCAGCTTTGCTCCTGTCGATGTACGAGACGTTGCATGGATGCATGCTGAAGCATTGGAGCGAAGTGAACTCAATGGTGAGCGACTCATGATGGCAACGTCGCCAATTACGATGCCAAACATCGCTCGCCATCTGAAATCAAATGGCTACAAGGTGAGGACAATGGCATTGCCCAATACCATTGTCAAACTCATGGCCCTCTTCATCAAAGAAGCACGATTGGTCACCCGTGGCCTTGGCACAACCAATCACTACGATTGCAGCAACACCATCGAAAAGACAGGATGGGTTTCAAAAAGCCACGAGGAGATGATTGTCTCCGCAGCAAAGTCGCTCGGATTTCAATGATCTCGAATGATGATGTAGCGGCCTAACGCCTCTTGCCACATGATCTTTTGACCAGCGTCGATGTTCATTTCGCTTTCAGAATCTGGCATTGGTAGGATCATCATCGAGTAATCTCGGTCGTTCATAGCGTGAACTTCGTTGCCTTCGATGTGCGTTACAGTTGCGGTTCCTTTCTCAATCATTGGAACGCTGATCGAATCGGTAACCGTTCCTACGTGCGAGATTTTCTTTCCGGTGAAGATGCTTTCAAGAGAGAGACGAGCCTTGGCAGAACCGTGCTTACCTGGCTTGGATTTCGAGATGCTCAAAATCTTGTAGGCTTCATCATCTACAACACAAAATCGTCCAACTTTGAGGGTTCGGATTTCAACACGGTCGGTTCCTGGCATGAACCTACGCCGTGGTGGTGGCTTATGACAGTTCGGTTGGCTACGCTCGAATGCTAGAGTTCTCTGACATCGAATCGTTGTCCCGATTGTTCCATCGAATGGGCAGTGATGAGCTTGTGGAGTTTCGCTGCGACATCGTCAGGACGTGTTAGGTCGCCATCTCGATGGTAACCAATGAACGAATCGACCAAAGGAAAGTCTTCAGAACTTGAAGATCGAATCTCGAGTTGCATGTCGGTGTTGACGATACCGGGTGCGATGGCGATGGATGTGATGCCATCTTTCGCCCCTTCTTCTGCGAGGCATCGTGACCACATGTCGAGCCCTGCCTTCGAAATGCAATATGCAGACCAGGAATGAAGTGGACGCAACGCTGCTCCACTCGAAATTGTTGTGACGCGACAATGATCGGATGCTTTCATCTTTGAGTAGAGACCTCTAGTCAGCCTCTGAACTCCTGTCACATTGACGTAGATGTTCCGCTCCCACATTGCAGCGTCAGCATCGAACATCGATTGAATGGGGGCAATCGTGCCAGCATTGTGGACAATACCATCAATAGCGTCTAAATCTTGTAGAGACTCAACAGCGACATCGATGGATTCTGGTTGAGCAAGATCGCATGCAATCGAAAACGAGGATGGGGAGTCGGATTGAATCTCCATGCAGGCAGAATCGAGCTCATCGGATGCTCGAGCCAGAAGAATCACCTGATATCCATCGTTTGCGAGTGAACGAGCGATTGCACGGCCAATACCCTTGGATGCACCGGTTACGAGATAGGTCATCTTGCCCATGATTCTTTGAAGTCAAGGCGTTTAATCATCGTTTTGAGTTTGTCTTCAAACAGGAGTATATTTACCAACGCAGGTAGTTCGCGGTATGTTCGATTTGCCAGAGCATCTCGCAGAAAGATGTCGCTTGGCCAACTCGATTCAGGAACCACAAGGCGAGGGCCCAGTCATCGTTTGGCTGAAGTCATCTCTGCGAACCCATGAGAATCCCGCCCTTGATGCAGGTCGAATTCTTGCAGATCGATACGCACGACCTTTGCTTGTGTACCAAGGCATCGATGATCGTTATCCACATGCAAACGCTCGCCATCACAACATACTCCTCGATGCCGCTGTTGATTTGCACCACGGCTGCAAGCAGATTGGCATTGACTTCGTCCTGCATGTTGCAAGGGAAGGTCACCGGCCATCGGTCATGAAAACGTTCGCTTCTCAAGCGAGTCTGATCATCACAGATTTGTTCCCACTGCCTCCTTGGAAAAACTGGGTTCAAAGCATTGCTGATATCGCACGTTGTCCTGTTTTGGAAATTGACTGCCATTGTGTGGTACCTCTTCCTGTTTTTGGGAAGTCGATGGACAGACCGTTCCGCTACCGTGATGCAACCAAGAAACTCAGGAAGCGACGTGTAGGCGTACCTTGGCCGCAACCAAAAGTCAAGCAATCCTTCTCCTGGGCGGGTGAGTTGCCATTCGAGCCGGTCGAGATATCCGATTTGACCAACCTAGACAAACGGCTGCGGTTACTCCAATCCTGCAACATCGACATGGCGGTTCATCCCGTTTGGAAACAGCGTGGAGGAGAGCGTGCTGCATTAGCGAGATGGAACGATTTCCTCACGAATCGACTTTCAGGCTATGCCCGAAGAAGGAACAACGCTGCCGATCCCGATGGCGTCTCACGACTTTCAATGGCCATCCACTACGGGATGATTTCAGTGACGAAAATTGTACGAGAAGCACACGAAGTAGGCACGAAAGCCGCAGAGAAGTTTCTTGATGAACTGCTCATTTTCCGTGAGCATGCATGGCATCATGTCTATTCGAAGGAAGAACCGTATGGGCCACACAATCTACCAAACTGGGCCCTTGAATCGTGGCAAGACACGGCAGATGATGTGCGTACAACGCTCCTTTCCGAGGATGCTTTTGAAATTGGTAAGTCTCCGAACCATCTTTGGAATTTATGCCAAACGTCACTCTACAGACACGGAGAATTGCACAACAACCTACGAATGACATGGGGCAAGGCGACACCGCATTGGACCCCTACGGTCGAAGAGTCTCTTCGAATGGGTCAACATTTGAACGACAAGTTTGCACTTGATGGGAGAGATCCATCTTCAATCGCAGGGATTCATTGGTGCCATGGTCTGTTCGACCGAGCTTTCCTTCCACCTCTACCTGTCATGGGCGTGGTACGGAAACGGGAGTTGGAAACACACCAATCACGGCTTGACATGGATGCATACGAACGCCACGTCACACGGCTCGCCTACAAACAAGAACGACCATTCATCATCGTTGGTGCAGGGGTTGCTGGGGCACGTGCAGCACAGATTCTCACCAACTACGGCTACGACGTCCTCGTTCTCGACAAAGGAACCATCCCCGGAGGGCGGTCATCAACGAAGCGGCGTGAATCTGGAGCGTACAATCATGGATGTGATGCGCTCGGTGGAGAAATCTACGCCGACCTTTCCATCAACGAAATGCTCGAGGGGACCGATGTTCGTTGCGATACACGACTTACCTCGATTCAACCACATCCAGAGTATGTTCTCCTCGAAGATGAGAAAGGATTCACATGGGAAGCAGAAGCTGTCCTTCTGACCTGCCCAATTCCACAGTTGCACGCACTTATGCCGGACCGTGCACCGGCTGATTGGGAAGAGCACCCTTACATCTCCAATTGGACATTGATTTGCACAGGAACGAGTTCAGTTCCTTCTGAATTACTGGATTATAAGTCTGATTCTATAGAATTATTGCGAAGAGGAATTGACGTTTCAGAATCCAATGTTGCCATCGTTCAGATGGTAAATGAATGGAGCAAAGAACACCTTGAGAAATCGAGAGATGAGGTAACTGAATTGATTCGTCAAGAGCTTCAATCTGTAAGTCAAGAGTGGCTGGAAACGGCTGCGTCCCATGCACATCGTTGGAGGTTCTCTCGACCGGTGAGCCAGCCTCATCACCTCGATGAGGATCGAATCACGTTCGCAGGTGATGCGTGGGCAAAGCCAATCGGGACTGTAGAAGCGGCAATAAAATCGGCAGAAAAAGCAGCACTTGAGTTGATTTGGAAACTTCATTATTCAAAGAAGCAGGAGCCCATTTCGATGCAAACAACACTGTTCTAGAGCGGGTTGTTCGGATAGACATCCCACGGCTTCGAACCTCGTTTCCTAAACATTGATTTCCGCATGGCTTTCAAAATCTGCCAAGCAAATTTGAACGTACGCTTGATGCTTTGGAATGGATGCAAGACATACCACAAAGGGTTCTTCCACGTTCGTAATGGATAACGTAATTGTCTCAAGATACCTACCGGGATTTCTTCATTGACACCATACGTTTGTGGTCTTCTGCTCTTCGGCATGAAATACGTTCCAAACAACTGATCCCAAATAGGGAGAAAGGTCGAGTAATTGGTCCAAATCGCATCTCGTTCGTTTGTGTGGTGCCAGTGATGAAATTCTGGTGTAATGATGAGGCGATGCAACCATTTCAATCTCCAGCGTACGTTTGCATGCAAAAAGAGCCCCAGAATCAACTGAGCCGCTGCAAGTGCCCCAGTCAATTCAAACGAAAATCCAGCCGACACCAAAAACACAAACGCTGGTGCAAGAATGGTGCCATCCAATGGGTGCCCTCGGAATCCACTCGCCCAATCTAGATGCTCTGTTGAATGATGAATGGCATGGAATTTCCAAAGAACAGGAATTTCATGATAGAATCGATGCGTCCAATACACGAGCATATCGAACAAGAGAATCCCTATCATAGGCATGTATTCCTCAGGAATTTGTTCAATATACGGTCGAATCAATAAACCAGGAATCCAAGCAAGACTGAGGATTCCTACGACAATAGCAACAAACCCAGTGAGCAAACCCAGCAGAGGGGACGCAAGAGCATAGCCAATGTCCGTATCGAGATGGGGTCTGCGAATCTTCTGACCTTTGTGCCGAGGAAAGAGTTTCTCAAAAGGTACGACGAGGACAAAAAGCAACAAGACAACGAAGATACCTTCGACGGAGATGTACAATGCAACGGCGATCAACGTCAAGGTCATCAAACGAAGAATCATGGAGACTAGACGAGCCTTGAAGCCAATCGTCTCTTCCATATCCGACCACTCGACCAGCGACTAATAGAGATGTTTGGTTGTTGATTCCTAACGAGAGGTGATAAACCTCGGCGTGTACGTTAACCCATGGCATTCATGGCGTGTTCAACGTGCCTGAGCATCCGCATCTACCCCTACATGGGGTTCATGACAGGACAACAATATCAATGCCAAGATTGCGAAACCATCTCTCCGATTGTGATTGAGTTTGAAACAGAGGAAGACTTCAATGCCTTTCTCGAGGCTCGGCTCGATGATCATGAGGAATAAAATCCGTACATAGAAGGCCATCTGTGGCCGAATCTTCATATGTGAAGAGACGAAATTCGGGCTGGATGGGATGCATATGATTGAGCGAAAGCAGGACGCACTGAATGGAGCAATGCTCCGAGCACTGATGGCCGAACACCTACGAGAGGAACGAGAAAAGGTTCAGCATCAGCCCATTCAAGACGCATCGTTCTCTGCACTCGCATCGAGGATTGTTGAGGATGCACGAAATGGGAAGACACACAAATCTGCAGCTTCGAACTTGCTCGCAGACATCGGACTTGAAACACCAAAGCAGGTCATTGAACAATCACCAATGCGACATGTTGGGCAACGTGCTCGCAAAATTCCACTCAGTACTCGAAAAGTGAGGAGAGTCAAGCGATCCTCCCGTGCCCCTCCCCAAACGCGTGGACGACCGCCCGTAGGCCACGAGCGAACCAAAAGAAGCATACGAGTTCCTCGCACCTAAGACCAACCGTCAAAAAGGGACAACCCTGCGGAGGGTTGGGTGAGACCATGATTGACCTAGCCAATCCAAGCGAAGAGCATCAAATGCTCCGAGAAATGATTCGTGACTTTGTTCAAGAATTCGTGGAACCACAAGCCCATGAGTACGACAAAAAAGAACAATTCAACATTGAGTTATTCCGAGAACTTGGCGATCTTGGACTTCTTGGAATCACCGTTCCAGAAGAATACGGAGGAGCAGGACTTGATGCTGTTGCTGCAACCATCGCACATGAAGAACTCTCGTACTCAGATGCAGGGTTTGCACTTGCTTACTTAGCACACTCGATGCTGTTTGTCAACAATCTTGCGTACAATGGATCCGAGGAACAAAAGACCAGGATTCTACCAAAAGTATGCTCTGGTGAATGGATTGGAGCCATGGCCATGTCGGAACCTGATGCAGGTACAGATGTCCTTGGATTGTCAACAACTGCGGAAAAGAACGCCGATGGAGACTGGGTTCTCAACGGTCGAAAGATGTGGATCACCAACGGTTGCATCGATGACCAAGGCACACCTGCGGACATCGTTTGGGTCTATGCTCGAACAGGATATGATGAGAAAGGACGTGTCAAACTCTCAACATTCCTCGTTGAGAAAGACATGCCAGGATTCAACGTTGGTCAGAAGATTTTCGATAAGACTGGGATGCGAGCCTCCAACACTGCAGAACTGGTCTTTGACGACTGTGTCGTTCCCGCTGGAAACCTTGTTGGAGAGGAAGGAGGCTCATTGCTTCACATGATGGGCAACCTCGAAATTGAGCGTCTCACGCTTGCTGGTATGTCGGTTGGTATTGCTCGACGCTGCCTTCATGAAATGAACAAATATGCCTCAGAACGAGAAGCATTCGGTGTTCAGATTCGATCGTTTGGACAAATGCAACGTCACATCGGAGAATCCTGGGCCAAGTACCGAGCCATGCGTGCATATGTTTACGACACAGCCAACAACATCCAACTTGGCAAGTCAGGCCAGCGTCTTGATTCAGACGGTGTCAAACTGTTTGCAACAACAGCTGCTAAGGAAATCGCAGACGCTGCGATTCAAGTAATGGGTGGCTACGGATATGTGGCAGAATACCATGTTGAGCGATTGTGGCGTGACTCAAAACTCCTCGAAATCGGTGGAGGGACCCTCGAATCGCATCAGAAGAACATCACTCGTGATCTTGCCAAGGATTCTGAAGCCATCAATCGATGAAGTCACTCCTCTTCGATGATGATTGCATTCATTTCTTCGTCGATAAATGAGATGTCACCGTTGATGATGGAAACCACAATCATAACTGCAGCGGGAAGTGTGATGATTCCCAACAGAGGAAAAATGACTGTAAAGCCAGTCATGAGGCCGATTGAGGAAAAGAAGAGTGGCATCGGAATGATTCGATCCTCGTATTCAAGTATACTCAGCTTGACAAGCCTGCGAGGCTGTGGAACATACGAGGTCGTTCCCTGACCACTTTGCTAATTCTCTTCGTCTGAACCCTTCTCATCAACTGGTTCTGTTTTGATCTCAACCATCTTATTGTCAACGACTTTAGG
>JAAZUV010000073.1 GCA_018623995.1 Methanobacteriota archaeon | reverse complement strand
GAATGCTATTTGTGCGAATAAATCTGAGCCGGATGTCAATCCAGCAATGCAACCGTCAGGTTGCTCTCCTTCCTGCAATGGGTTGTCTTTTGTACCGCCCCAAGGATTGTTGTGCTCCAATCCAGTCATGCGCACGGCTCCAAATCCGCGCCCGAACGCTACGCCACGTGCTGCTGGTATCGAGAGATAGGCACGTCCTAAGGCTGGTTCGATTCCATCGAACCAAGGCTCACCAAGGCCGACTGGTAGATTCGATACGAGTACATCGACTCTGCTACCAATCGAGTTGCGTTCCTTTCGAATGCGTTCGATTTCCGCTTTCATCGCTTCAACAACATGTGGATCACGGCATCGCAATTGTTCACACAATTCGTTGTCCCATTCTTCAGGACAATCGTCAATTCGCGCAGATTCAATCGTACCGATAGCACCTACATGTGCATCGATTCGAATGTCCTCCAACAGGGGCTCGACGATCGCAGCAGCAGCAACAAGTCCTGCGGTTAATCGAGCGGATGAAGAGCCTCCTCCTCTCAAGTCTGCAAAACCGCCAGTCCGCAGATGCATCAAAAGATCTTGATGACCGGGTCTTGGGTGATTTGGAATAAAGCTGTAATCGCTTTCTCGTGCATCCTTGTTTTGAATTTGAATCAAAATGGGTTGACCTGTAGCAAATCCATTGTGAACACCAGTAAGCAAATCAACAACATCGTCTTCTTTGCGTTTGCTTGCAAAATGACCCCCTGGTCTTCGTGTCGACATACGTCGAACTATGCGCTCTTCATCAATGGGAAGCCCAGCAGGAACCCCTTCCAATAAGGCGCCGACCAAGTGACCGTGGCTCTCACCAAACAATGTCACAGACAGGGTTTCCCCTAGGCGCATTTTCATTGGGCTCAATTCAGTCCAACCATCACGCACTCAAGAAGTTGAGCCTTACTCCTCAGACTCAGAATTCTCGGGATTCTTGAATCTTGTTTCGATAATGGTGAACTCAGGATGTTTGTTTTCGTACCACATCTTGAGACGCTGGATGACGCCCTCCAATTGGATTGGAATCACGATTACAAGTGCTGTTCCTGAGCCGCTAAGACCTGCTGCACGGGCACCATTGACCAGCGCATCGTTGGCCAAAATACGGGCTTTGTGATCCTTTGTTGCTCCGATAACGCCTCGACCATTGAGCGTCAGTGCAACCAATTCATTTCCATCTTGGATGGCGTTGAGTGCTTGAACGAAGTGTTGTTGATGCGGCAAAAAGTCCTCCAATGCAGGGCGAGTTTCTCTTGGTCCACGCGAGATTAAGAGTACCGTCCAATCCTCTTTCGCTGGACCTTCGCCTTCCAATAGTACGCCTTGGGCAACATCAGCTTCGTTGGCATTGATCAACTTCCAGCCACCGGTCGCGCAGGCCCATGTATCATCGATGCTCCCTGTAAGAGTAATTCCTGCACGAAGTTGAGCATCGACTGCGATAGCAACAAGCTCATGCAATTCAAGCGTTGTATCCGTTGAATCACAAAGCGCTCGAACTGCAGCAACGCAGAGTGCAGAGGATGACTTCAGCCCTTCTCGTGCGGGAATTTTCGATTGGACGGCCCAGTGGAGGCTCTCTTGCTCAACGGGCAATTCATGTCCAGCTGCAATCCAAGCAGCAACAATGTGTGGTAGAAGGCCATCGTTGTCATGGACATCACGTTTGCTCTTCTTGTCGAGAACCCGAACCAAAATAGGTAGGTCAAGAGCCATGCTTGCACCGTATCCGGTACCTGCTGCATGGAGAAGACTGCATGCGCCATGAGCCGATCCTTGTCCCAAGACAGCCATTCGTTAACGCTCCTCAGACGGCGCTGAGATGCTTTGTCCGACATGCCGTGTTGACGTGAAGGAGTGACCAAAAATACAGTCACCTACGGAAAGGTCTGTCACAGAACAAGCCTCACCGTTTTGTAAAACCAAGCGAACCGTCTCCGCTTGCTGAATGAAGACATGTCCTTCATTAGCATTTTCATCCTTAAATCTCAATAGAATGAGCGGTCGAGTCTCTATCTTCATTCGACCAATGGTTGCTTTGCGTGATGTTCCATCGTTTCTCGTGATGAGCACCTCGTCACTTGATTTCAATTCGCTGAGGTATTTCGTTGTACCATCTGCCATGTTCGTGTATGCATCAACACTCCCAGCATTGACACGGAATGGGCGCGTTGGAACATACTTGGAGGCAATCGTTTCACCATGAATAAGGACGAATGCTTTCGCAGTTGAGCCAACCAGCATTCCCTCACCTTCTTCCAGCATTGAGAGTAAATCAACGCATACACGATCGCCCGAATGTCCTTCTTGTATGTCGGTGATGGTCATCAAAGAGAGGTCGATCTGTTGTTCACGGTCTTCAGGAGAAGAATCCTCTGAGGTAGATTCCTCAAGACGAATTGATTTGACGATGAGAGCAGACTCTAAGCAATCCTCAGTGCAAAGCAACGCATCGACGCCAATGTCGAGTGCAAAACCTGCTCCCTGTGCATCAACAGGCTTCACAATTTGAGCTGCAACTTTGGTAGGTGTGCTATCGGTCGCAGCGATGACGTTCTCGATTGGAATCATGGACCAATCTTCGAAGGTAAGAAGAATCCACTCAACGCTTCCTGCAAGGCTTCGCGCCTTTGCTTGGGCCTCAGCAGAGTCAATGTGAACGTGGCCACCAATGATTGCACCGTTTCGATACAGCAAACCATCGTCGCTGTAGATATCAGGTCCACTTTGCACGGTATAGAGGGCATCAACGCCTTCATGCCCCTTCGAAACGGGTGCATTCAGCCAAACTTCCATAACGCTCCCTCACAATCCAACTTCATTCATGGCATCGTATGCAGATTTGTCGTGATGGACAATGAGGACGAGGGCTCTTGCAACGGCTTCTGGTTGTTCATGAGCGAAGACTTGTCGCCCCATGCAGACGCCTGAAGCACCGTTTTTCATCGCTTTCTCGACCATTTTGAGCATGTCACGAGTGTTTGTCTTTGCTCCACCTGCCACGAGAAGTGGAATCGGTGCTGCACCAGTGACACGAGCAAAGGAATCTTCGTCACCCGTCCACGTTGTCTTTCCAACATCACAACCGATTTCGAACGCAACTCGTGCTGCATGAGCGACGCCGTTGGTTGTATCTCCATCAACGATGTTGAGATTTGGACCACGGGCATAAACCATGCCTAGTACTGGCAAATCGAGGTGATGACAAAGTGTCGTCAATTCGCCGAGTGCTTCCAGCATATCTGCCTCTCCATCCGATCCAATGTTGACTTGAGCAGAAGCAGCAAAGCCTCCTCTTGAAACAACTTCAGAGGCTTGACCAACCGAGACCTTTCGAGAAGCATCAGGGCCTCCATGGCGAGTTGACGCTGAAAAGTGAATCACCATCTTGGTGTCAGTCCCCTCGCAAAGGTGACTGTAGTGACTAACAACTCCTTTCTGGGCAACGATGGCATTGACTCCGGCTGAAATCAAATCTTGAATGAGGTCTTCCGTATCCTCCAATCCATCGCATGGATAATCCGACATGCCATGATCGATTGGAATCCATACGCCTCGTCCATTTGGAAGAAGTGCTGCAAGCCGTTCGGACTTGTTCATGGTATGACGAGATGCTTGACACATTCAATGCTTTGCATGCATGCAGCCATGAAATAAAGGAAGCAAATGATAAAAGACACAGTATGTCTTCCAAAGAACATGGACACAGGTTCCATTCTGGTTTTGGCCATCCTCGGTGGTGGCTTTATTCTCGGGGTCTGGTTTATTCTCATTCGTCGTGATGCAGCGCTTGAAGTGCGCCAGGGTATGGTTGCTGATGGTCTCAGAGCACCTGTACAGAGCTCTAGTTTCTCGAGCGCTCGCTCCGAGTTTGAGCGAAAGCTGATGATGATCGAATCCGAACGTCGTCGTCGAAATCTCTCTGGTGGAGTGAGCGTTTCTCTGATTCCACAAGAACAACAGTTGGTTGAACCTGTGCAACAGGAACCGTTCTGGGAAGAACCCCCTGCCGAAGAAGAGCCCGAAGAGGAGCATGAAGAGACAGAGGAAGAGATGCTTGAACGCCGCCGGCAGCGCGATGAGGAGTGGGCTCGTCGCGAAGAGGAAGAAGAACGCCGCCGACGCGAAGAAGAGGAAGCTGCCCTTGCTGAACAGCAAGAACGCCTCAAGAAGGAACAAGAAGAGCAGGCAGAGAAAGATCGACTCGAAGCCGAAAAGGCTGCAGAGGAAGCCCGTGCAAACGCAGAACGAGAAGCAGCAGCTCAAGCAGAGCGTGACGCAGAAGAAGCAGCACGACAAGCCGAACTTGCCGCTGCTGAAGAACAGCGCCTCGCTGAGATTCGTGCAGCACAAGAAAAAGATGCACTTGAGCGTCGCCAAGCAGCATCACGTGCGCTCGAAGAACTTCGTGCACGTCTCGAACGTGAGGGTGCACGCTCCTCGGATGTCCAAATTTCATTGATGTGGAACAATTACAACGACCTTGATCTCCACGTCGTATGTCCATCAGGTGAGCGAATTCACGGAGGAAATCGAAAATCTGCTTGTGGCGGAGAACTCGACGTTGACGCAAACATGAAACCCGAGTCACGAAAGCCAGTAGAAAACGTTGTTTGGCCTGAGGGAGAGGCTCCTCCAGGAACCTACCAAGTGTTTGTCCACTACTACAAGAAGCATAAGAAGCGACGTTCAAAGGACCCAACGAAGTTCCAAGTCATTGCGAATGCGTACGGCGACTTAATGGAATACACAGGTGAACTCACATTCGGTGAAGAGATTCAACTCGTATGTACCTTCAACGTCCCAACTATGGAAGAGCGAGAGCAAATCAAGCGAGAATTAGAGGAACAACTCCGACGGGCAGAAAGCGGAGAAGTCTCTGCTGATCAAATCCTCGCTGATGAAGCCACACCAAAGCAAGTCGAGTTTGGTGACCTTGTAGATGAGATTGAAAACGAACTTGGTGATGTACCTGAAGATGATGGATCCGGTGTACCACCAGCGCCCGACTTAGGCTGATCAAGAAAGGATGTCGTCAAGACGATTGTTTTTGAGCGCATTACGAACGCTTCGTGCAATGCGTCGACCGGTTGACATTCGAGTTTCATTGATGTCCGAGTACGGAGAGCCTCCGACGAATGGATTGGATCCCGCAACAATACGTGCACTGATTTCAAACACCTTGAATTCGAGTGAGTCTGTAACGATGGTTTCGAGACAGAATGGGCCGATCATACCTCTTGATTCGTCTTCGAGTTCAAAGGATGCAGCAACGGTTCCCTCAGCCATCTCAAAGGCACGCGGGAGCAAGGATTCACGGATCACAACAGGTTGGTTACCAGTCACAACAAACGATGGTTCCATGCCTGCTTCCCGTAAGTCACGGAGCGAACCCAATTTGTAGAACTCGTCCACATTCGCCTCATCACGACGGTCCATGGAAAGCAGTTCGAGGCGTCCAAGGTTCTTTCCAGCATATTTGCCACGACCTTGGACTTGGTAGCCGTCTGTTGCCAGAGGGTCAAAGAAGAAGTGGAGGTAATATCGGCAACCAAGTACGTATTCCTGGATGGTGAACTCCTCCTCAATGTCGACGTTTCGACGGAAGTCACGATAATCTCGAGCGATGAAATAACCTCGGCCACCTTTGGCTCCAGCGTACTTGACAATGACAGGTCCGTCGATATCGTGGGGGTCCTCGAGGACCTTTGGCATGGTACATCCGCCAGCGACCAACCAATCACGCTGCTTTGCACGGCTGCTTTCCCAGCGAAGAATTCCACGATTTCCAAAGGTCGGGACTTCGAGGTTTCGGAAGTTCTCACTTCCAAGATATTCAACAAGCGATCCATGTGGGACGATAATGACGTTCTTTTCTCGGAACCATTCTGCATAATCGAGCATCTCTCGATAATCTTCGAGCATCAACCACTCATCTGGTTCTGCTCCAGGGAAGGCTTTGTAGAAGCGACGACGGTTTTCTCCAACAGCAATACCAAGCGTACGGAAGCCTTCCATGCGTGCTCCGTGAAGGATTTGCAAAGATGAGTGTGATGCGACAACACCGATGGTGATGTTGTCTTTATCGTAGTCCGCGAGCCAGGAGAGGAGTGTGGAGTGGTCTACGCCCATGTCGAGGGGTTTCGTATGCACTCTATGACTGTTATCCCTTACTTCTCAATAGGGTGGCTCGATTTTGAAAAAATTGGGTGAAGAGTTCAAGAGCCGAATCTCCATCAAGGTTCATGGCAGGTTCAGGTTCACCAACGAATCGAATGACCTATTCGGGCTATCTTCGCCTCGATGAATTGCTTCAGTTGCAAGCAGGTCCTGAAGGTCATACACCTTTTCCTTCGAACGATGAGATGCACTTTATTATCACACATCAGGCGTTTGAATTGTGGTTCAAACAAGTACGTGCAGAACTTGATGCCGTGCATAACTATCTAGCACAGGAATCGGTTGATGAGAAACACTTGCCACAGATTGTCCATCACTTGGAGCGAGTCATCGAAATCTTCCGTCTCCTTGCCAATCAATGGAAAGTTATGGAAACACTGAGTCCCCAAGGCTTCCTTGCGTTCCGAGATAGACTTGGGACATCATCAGGTTTCGAATCCTGGCAAATGCGAGCCATGGAGATGCGACTCGGACTCAAGCAAGAATCGAGAGTTGCGGATATGGATCCAATGGCCCATATGAAGAAGCTCTCAGAAGAAGGAAAAATCAGCAAAGAAGCGTATGAAACACTTCAACGCATTTCTGTAGAACCAACACTGGTCGAGTTGATTTCGTCCTGGTTATCGAGGACACCAATCAACGGTTCCGTGCCTTCAGATGCCAACGATCAAGCAACCATCGATACTTACGTTGATGCTCACCTCAACACGATGAAGGCTCATTCTGACCAAGTCATCGAACATATGGTCAAGATTGGACATGGAAGTCCT
>JAAZUV010000072.1 GCA_018623995.1 Methanobacteriota archaeon | reverse complement strand
GGTTTTCGATTTCTTTGAGAATCTCGTTTCCAATGAACAAGGACCGGTCATCGAGAGCGGTTAAGACATCCGCATACTGTTCTGGAGGCCCGTCAGCCTCTGGATGAAGAGCTTTGATGAGTTGATACGCTTCGTGAACGGAACTGCGACTTACTTCTGGAAGTCGAATGCCCCCTACAGTCACAAATCGCGCTGCTGGATTCAACTTCTCTCCATTGCATGCATGGCAATCCAAATCCGTCATACAAGCGATGAGTCTGTTGCGAGTACGGTCAGAGGAGGTTTCAGAATACGTTCGCTCAAGTCGTGTAATGATGCCTTCCCAGGGCCTGTTCATTTTGTACACAGACCCATTATCGGATTCGAAATGAAAATGGATAATGGTCGAGCCTGAGCCATGTAGAAGAATGTCTTTCGCATCCTCATCGAGCAATCCAAACGGAACGTTTGGGGAGATTCCATAGTGCTCGCACACCTGTTGGAGGAGTTTTTTGTACCATCCAGGGGACATAGATTGTCGCCAAGGCAGAACACATCCGTTTGCAACTGTGAGCGTGTCATCGATGATGAGTTCGGGGTTGAATTGTCGTTGAATACCCAGTCCTTGGCAATCGGGGCATGCCCCTAAAGGAGAGTTGAAAGAAAAGACACGTGGTGAGAGTTCGGGCATGAAGGCGCCGTGCTCCGGACAGGCAAAATCTTCAGACCATGATATGGTCGTATCTACTGGATGTTCAGGTCGGTTCATCCCGTCGGATTCCAAAGCTGCTTTGGGTACACGCAGACTGGTGACTGCGAGTGCTCCTCCTCCGAGACGTAAGGCGTTTTCAACGGCTTCCGTCGTTCGATGGCGACGGTCTTTCGAAAGAACGAATCGATCGATTCGTACATCGATATCGTGACGGAAATTTTTGTCCAATGATGGTGGATTTTCGAAGTCTGCATCATGACCATTGACTCGCCCATTCATGTAACCCTGTTCAACGAATTGTTTGAACAATTCAGCATGCGTCCCTTTACGAGCACGAACGACTGGGCTCCATACAGCAATCGTGTGCTGTTCAAAATTCCACATGATGTCATCAACGATCTCCTGGACCGTTCGACGAGCGACTTCCTTGCCGCAATCTGGGCAGTGCGGTTTTCCAACTCTTGCCCATAAAAGGCGCAGATAATCTTGGATTTCCGTTACAGTGGCAACGGTTGATCGGGGATTGTGAGAACCCTGTTTCTGATCAATCGAAATCGCAGGAGAGAGACCTTCAATTCCATCGCAATCGGCTTTTTTCATCTGTCCGATGAATTGGCGGGCATAGGAAGAGAGTGACTCAACATAACGACGTTGGCCCTCTGCATAAAGTGTATCAAAGGCAAGACTGGATTTACCGGAGCCTGATACACCTGAAATGACAACGAATTGCCCTCTTGGCAACTGCACGTCGATATCTTGTAGATTATGGGTTCGCGCACCGCGAACTGAAATCCAGTCTTGATTTACCGGCATATGAACAGTTATCCCGTAATGTCAAGGGTTCTTCAATCCGTGCCTCCAGGCAGGATTGAATTCAGACTCAAATCGAACCGGGTCATCTGTATCTGGATGTAGGAATTCAAGCGCTACAGCATGCAAACAGATACGTCCATGAAGATTCGTCGTCGCTCCATGCATTTTGTCGCCAACTACTGGCGTTCCGCTTTCGGCAAGAGCCACGCGTATCTGGTGACGGCGCCCTGTCTCGATAACGATGTTAAGGAGGGTTTCATGTTCTCCACGGGCAATGACATCCCATGTCGTCAGGGCGCGTTTGCTTGTCTTCGTCTTCGTTTCGGATACAAAGACGCGTAGATTTTTGTCTTCAACGAGATGGTGATCTGCTCGACCAGATTGTGCGATTCCCTCGACAAGTGCAACGTAGTGACGATGGACAAGTCGTTCAGCAAATTGCTCTTGCAGATCACGTTTCGCCGATTCCGTCTTTGCAAAAACCATGATGCCAGAAGTGGCTTTATCGAGACGATGAACGATGAAACACCATCCATTCCTCTTCTCAGAGCGACAGTACTCAACGCACCGATTGTGGAGTGTGTCTTGCTCAAGCTTGTCTGTTGCAACAGAAAGTAGACCTGCCGGCTTATCGACAACGAGAATGCTATCATCTTCAAACAGCACGTCGAGATCGTGCGTTTTCGCACTCATCTCGCGTACTTCCTCTATGGTAACCTTTGCCTTCGGATGGATCTCAACGACCTGTCCCTTCAAAACAAGATGCTTTGCTCGGTGGATGATGGTATCATCAACAGATATTCGTTGATTTGTGAGCATTTTTCGAAGAACATTTGTGCTTGAATTTGGTTGCATGACTTTGAGAACCTCAAGCAAGTGAAGGTCTTCTTCGATTGTTTTTCTCATATGCATCCCTTACAGTAAGAGGACTTGAATCAGTTCCCCTGCTTCACCTGATTGTCCTGGTTGGAGAAGCGTAAGCCCGTCGGCAGAGGATAGGCTGTCGATATTGCCCGAACCCTGATGTTTGGGTTGGTTGGCAATGAAACCGTCCACGGTTGATTGAAGTGTTACTCTACGTAATGTAAGACAGTCCTTTGTGGAGCGAACATTGGTGTTGAGGCGGGCGTGAACAATACGATCGTACGGAAATGTTGTGTTCAAAGATCCACGTAGATATGGAACGACGAGCATTCGGAAAACAACATGGCTACTCACTGGGTTTCCGGGTAGACCAAACATTGGTGTTCCATTCCAGTGGCCAAAAAGAGGAGGGGACCCTGGTCGTATCTTGACCCTCCAGAAGACAAGTTCGCCTTCCGTTTCCATTAGCTTTCGTACAAAGTCCCATTCTCCCATGGACACGCCCCCAGATGTGAGAAACAAATCACACTCCTCAGCTGCAACATCGAATTGTGCACGCAGTGCATCAATGGAATCATGCACTGCTGGATAGCGAATAGGAGTATGTCCAAGCATTTTCACAAGTCCAGATAGACCATATGAATTGGATTCGTAGATTTCTCCATATGAGAGGGTTTCACCTGGAGGTTTCAACTCATCTCCTGTTGAAATAATGCCTATTTTCAATTTCTTTACGACAGGTACTGATGAATAGCCCATTGTAGCACACATCGAGATGGATTGGGGTGTGAGATAACAGCCCCTCTCAAGCCCAATTTGGCCCATTGCGATGTTTTCACCACGCTTCCGAATGAAATGTGGTTTTGATGGTTGATTGAGTGTGACGCTGTTTCCATCAATTGTACATGCTTCGATTGGAATGATGGCATCTGCTCCCCCTGGCATTGGAGCACCAGTCATGATCCGGACGGCTTGTCCACTTGTAACGGAGAGTTGTTCGTCACCGGCTGCAGCCTGCGAAGTTGCGATGATATCCAGTGTTGATGAAGCCTCCTTTGTGTCTTCAAAGCGAACAGCAAATCCATCCATTGCTGAATTATCAAAAGGAGGATCGTTGACTTTTGAAGAAAGATCTTCAGCAAGGATTCGTTGATGTGCCTCGTCTAAATTGACGTCTTCGATTGTGTATGGTAGAGGATGTTCCAAGGAGAGTTTAATCGCCTCTTCAAGTGGTAAGAAATACGGCACATCCTTCATACAATCACTTCTACATCCTGTGGTTCGCTTCGCCAACCTCAAAGGTTTGTCTTACTTCGGGTTGGTGTGGTAGATTCTACTAACCTTTGGGATGTGGTTGTTCGGACCCTTGTGACAAGTGGTTCAGCGACAGTTCTTGCTGGGGTTGTGGCCATCGGTTTAGCCATCGTTCTTGCCAACAGTAAGTGGAAAGGAAAACCATTGTTGCGAGGTGTTACACAAGCTTTGTATGGTCTTCCACCAGTTGTTGTTGGTGTTGTTGTTTACATAGCATTAAGCAAAGACGGGGTTTTGGGCTCGTTGAATTGGTTGTTCACAATTCAAGGAATGATCGTCGCACAAACAATCCTCATTTTTCCCTTAATTCTCGGCGTATCATGGACCGCTCTTGAACGCGTTTCTTCCGATAAGCGAGATGTTCTACGCGTTATGAACGCCACTCCAAAACAACGTGTTCTTTTGGAAATCTATTGTGCTCGAAGAGGAATAACAAACGCTGTTCTTCTCGGCTTTGGCCGAGCCATTGCTGAAGTCGGTGCTGTCTTGATGGTTGGAGGCAATATCGCCGGGAAAACGCGGGTCCTGACAACGAGTGTCGTCCTTGAAACAAGTGTTGGCCGCCTTGATGTTGCCTTACAGATAGGATTGATCCTTCTGATCATTTCACTTCTCATTGCATTTGGACTCCAATTTTTACAATACATTCGATTCTTTGAAAGACAATCACTTGGACTGGAAAGTGTGAGTTCAGAACCTTTTGAAAACTTCAACATCTCATGGAAAAATTTGGAAGTGGAAAAGGATGGTGTTTCTATTGTCAAATCTTGTTCACTCGATCTGTCTGGAAACGAAATCGTTGCACTCATGGGTGAATCTGGATCGGGTAAATCCACCTTGCTTCGAGCCATGTGCGGGCTCGAAAAAGAGTCAAGTCGTTACGCTCATCGACTCGCATTTGTTCCACAGAACCCGGTCTTGGTGATGGATTCTGTTGCAATGGAGCTTGGTCTCGCTTCAAGACTTCATGATTACTTACCGGATGCTGGGATGAACTTAGCTTCTGTTTGCAACTTTGAGGAGAAAGGAAATCAGCGTACTGATTCACTATCGGGTGGTGAAATTCAACGGGTTGCTTTCTTGCGCGCACTATCGATGAATCGTGAAATACTTATTCTTGATGAAGCAACATCTGAACTCGATGGTGCTTCTGTCGAACGTATTGAACAAGAAATTTTGTCGTTTAAAGAGCGAGGTGGGGGTGTCGTGTTTGCTACGCACAACCCATATCAGGCTCAACGATTAGCAGACCGTATTCTTTTCATCCATGAGGGTACATTCATTCCAGAAAATCATGAAATTGCACAACAGTTACTCGATGGGAAACGGATAGGTTAGATTGTTGGCTCTCCGCTGAAGAACAGGGATTTGTTCTCGACTCTGTAATCATCAATTTGCTGCGAAGATGTTACAAGAAAATCTCGCAATGCAACCGTTGATGTGTTGTGTTCATTATCCATTAGAAGAATCGAATATGGGTTCACAAGCAAAGTGTCATTGAACTCATGAATAACAAGATTGGTGTTTCCTTGTCGATACAAAGCCGTCCCACGATCGGATAGTGTCCAGCATTCCAATTCGTTTGCGATCGTAATCGCTGCTCCCATTCCCTGTCCGATCGATTGATAGCCGTCCCATACAGGATGATATCCTAAAGAGTCCTCAGTAAATTCAACATTGGATTGGTTTGAGAACGCTTTCCAAATTGCCTGTTCTTTTTGATGCGTACCCGATTCATCTCCGCGAGAAACAAAACACTGATCGTTTTCAAGAAGCCAAGTGAGTGTTTCACTCAGGTTCCCTGGAACGGATGTAGGACCGAGTAAGACGAATCGATTCCAGGCAAACGTTGTACGGTTTTCTCCAAACCCATTCTCAATAAATTCCAGTTCGCGTACTGGATCGTGGACAATAAGAACGTCAACATCCTTGTTCTCTGCAAGTGATAGAGCAGCTCCAGAACCAACAGCAATGACATCAACATGTATTTCTGTCTCATCCGTGAATTCCGGTAAAAGCACAGATAAGAGCCCAGAATCCCTCAGAGAGGTTGTCGTTGCAAGGCGAATGGTGGTCATCTCAGCATCTTCATTCGCCTGAAGGCAGCCCTGCAAAGAGGGTAGAAGAAGTAGAAAAATGACGATGGGTAATCGCTTCATTTCAATCGAACGACATCACGTTTCCACATTCTGGGTATGTGCATGTCACGGAATATCTTGCTCGTGTAGGTTTTCTGATTTTGAGCATGGAACCACACATATCGCATTGAATGTTGATCGTTTCAGGTTCCGCCGCCTTAGGAGCATCTTCAAGCGTTCGGCCAACATCTGTTGACCACCCTAGAGAATCTGTGTAGGAGTCTGCTTTTTTGATCTTGTTCTGACGGAGGGTGAGTCTCAACTTTCGTTTCCTTCGTGGGCGCTTTTTTCCACCAGGTGCTTTTGCCGCCATGCTATCGACTACCGCTTTAGGTTGATGTATTCAACCCCTTCGGCTGATTGAATCAGTCCAAAAGTCCCGATATTCCATTTTCCGGAACATGCACACGATGGCCTTTCGATTCCAATTCTTCTGCGAGAGGTGGTCGTGCCATGTTCGGATCGGAGTGGTAAATGACGACATCCTCTGCTTGGCATTCTTCCGCAAACTGGACGATTTCTTGGTGACCAGCGTGTGTTGAAAATGAGTATTGGTCTACATCAAGTTCTATGTTGGCAAGTTTACCAAAAATCGGAACTTTTCGCTCCTCGAGCAATCGGCGTCCACCGGTGTTTCGAGCTTGGTAGCCCGTGAGAAGAATTGCATTCTTTCGGTCATGACGTAGTCGGTTCAAATACCAAATTGATGGACCCCCATCCATCATTCCAGAGGTAGAGACAATGACATCCGCATCAAGCGCTTTCTTACGGTCCGATTTGCTCGAAACTCGACGGCACCACTTCCATGCTGATTCAAGAGCTGATGGGTCACGAAGTGTTTCTGGATGTTCCATTTGCAATTTTGCTACTCGCTTTCCCATCCCATCAACATGGACATCCAGTTCAGGGAGATGTTTGTGGAGCAGCATCACAACGTCCTGAGTTCGGCCGTTCGCAAATGCTGGAACAAGGGCTGTTCCGCCTCGGTCTACTACCTCAACAATTCGTTCGATGAATCGTTCATTTTCTTCTTGTTTTGGAGGGTGATCTCGACCACCATACGTCCCTTCCACAAACAAAACATCTGTCTTGACCGGTTTTGCGCCGATTGTTAGCTGTGAGTCCCTTGTATCAAAGTCACCAGAAAACAATACTGATTTGTTGGGTGTTTCGACGTGAAGCATCGCTGCTCCAGGAATGTGTCCAGCTCGATGGAGTTCTAGTTTCCAATCATCTTGTTTCCAGGGCACATTGAAGT
>JAAZUV010000071.1 GCA_018623995.1 Methanobacteriota archaeon | reverse complement strand
GGAATTGGAGCAGCAACTGCTCGTATTATGGCGAAAGCCGGAGCGAACGTCATTCTGGCATCACGGAATGAGGAACAACTCAATTCCCTACTCAATGAACTTACAGAACTCGGGAGCGGCCATCATCAAACACTGGTCATGGATTTGGAAGATACGGAAGGAATTGCAAAATGTGTGCAACCAATTCTTGACAAGGGCCCGATTCACATTCTCATAAACAATGCAGGAGGGCCTCCAGGAGGTCCTTTGTTGAACGCAAATGTTGAGGAATTGGCCCAGCCATTTACTCGACATCTTCATGCTGCACATACCTTAGTGAAACTACTCACACCGGGCATGGTTATGGCGAATTATGGTCGAATCATTCAGATCATCTCGACAAGTGTGCGCGAACCAATTCCAAACCTTGGCGTATCGAATACGCTTCGTGGGGCCATGGCTTCATGGGCCAAATCTCTGTCACGGGAACTTCATCCTTCGATTACCATTAACAACGTTCTACCAGGGTTTACAGATACGGAACGATTGGGAAGTCTGGCACAATCCATCCATGAGCGAACTGGCCAATCGATCGAAGCCATTCATGATGGTTGGATGAGTCAAGTCCCTATCGAACGATTGATCGATCCGTTGGAGACTGCTTCAGTCATCGCCTTCCTCGCTTCACCTGCAGCAGGAGCGATTCGCGGCGTTTCATTGCCTGTTGATGGCGGTCGTCTGCGAAGTATCTGATACCCGGAAAATCAATTTTCAAGGTACTTCTTTTGACATAACCTCAAGAAGGAGCCTTGCTGAACATCCGATATGGGTCACCTCAAAGACGTTGGAATGGGATATTTTGAACACATGCTTGGAGCGTACAAGCTCGCTTTCCGATATGCGCTTGGTGCTATCCAACTTCTCATACACGGATTGATACCAGGTGTTTTCATTGATGCCGGAAAGAAGACGTCCGACGCATACAAGAGATAGATATCTCTAATCATCACGGCCTTTGAAATCACGGCCAATAAACGAATGGAAAGGCGTCTTCTTGATCTTTGCATGCTTCCATCCATACAAGTAGTACGTGAGCAATCCGGCGACGATAGCAGCAGATGCTCCAATGAATGCCTTATCTCCGATGAAGTAAATCAGGAACAGACCTGCAAGAATGCCCCATAATTGCATGAACGGATACAATGCGCCCTTGTACGACGGATTCCAATCATGACGATCGCTTGTTTGTCGAAGGATGATGACGCACGTATTGATCATGATGAAGATCATGATCTTGAACCCAGATGCTAGCTTAACGACATCCTTGAGGGGTACGAAGAAGATTGCAAGACCCATTGCTACTCCTGTGACGATGATGGGCCAGTGAGGCGTTTCGTACTTCTCGTGAACACGTTCAAGTGCAGGAGGAAGCAACTTGTCCTGTCCCATCGCAAACAAGAATCGAGAGGATGCAAGAATACCTGCAAGCGCCATTGAAATCATAGCAAGTACCGAAATAATTGCTGCAAAGATACCAAATTCAGTACCTGCAACATGTTCTGCGAAGACAAAGATTGGATTCTCGACAATTTTGCCATCGACCTCCCACCACGTTCCAGGAATAGCAGCCATCATCAGGTACGCAATCAATGCATAGAGGACCGTAGCAATGAGCAAAGAGAGCAGCATACCTGCAGGTAGGTTCTTTTCTGGATTCTTCACTTCGCCACCAATTGCGGCTACTTTCGTAACACCTGCATAGGCGACAAACACGAAGGCAGATGTCTCAGCAAGCGTCCAAAGGTCGGTGTCAAAGGCTGCCTTGAATGGACGTGTTCCGTCGAAATCCGACGAAAAGAAGGCGGCAGCACAGGTGATGAGAAGCATGCCGAGTGTGACCATCAAGACCGGTGTTTGAATTGCCTTGACCTTCTTGACACCAAGAATGTTGACGATGGTGATGAGCACCAAAGCACTCATGGAGAGAACGAGCATCTCCATATCAATGTCAAAATACGTTGTTACAGCGATAAAGTAGGCTGAAAATCCAATCAAAGCGAAACCCGATTTCAGCAGAAACGAGGCCCACAACCCGAGACCACTGATGGTCCCAATCATTGGCCCATAGGTCCGTTCGAGGTAAACATAGGAGCCACCGCTCGAAGGCATGCCTGATGCCAATTCAGCTTTCGAAATAGCAGCAGGCAGAACCACTGCAGCTGCGACGATAAACGCCAGCCAGATTCCTGCACCCATGATCTCAGCAGCAAAGGTTGGTGTCACGAAGATACCAGGAAGCATGGCAGAGAGCGAGATAATTACAACACCAGCAAGTCCCACGCTTCGCTTCAAGGTCTTCTTGATGGTTTCAGTTCCTTGTTCAACAAGAGAATCGAGTTTTGAAATTGGCATGCAAAATCCCCGAATTCATGCACAAAGAGTGCTTACATGTCCCTTCAAGCAAACAAAGGATATATTCTCTTGCATTTTTTGAGGATACATCTTCCCGAATTCCGGAAGTTAGATTTTTGCGATGACCTTCATCTCAACCGCAATTGGCGTCGGTAGAGCACGAATAGCAAGCGTCGTTCTCGTTGGACCATAATGGCCGAGTGTCTCCGCCCAAACCTCGTTATAGCCTGCAAAATCACGATCCATATCAACAAGGAACGACGTTACATCGACCACCTTTTCCATCGAAGATCCTGCCTCCTCAAGGATTCGAGCAATGTTTTCCACGACCGCTCGTGTTTGCGCTTTGATGTCATACTCAAGTGGTTCTCCATTCGCATCCCGAATCGGACCGCCAGGAATGGCATTTGTTCCAGGCTGCCGAGGTCCGACACCAGAAAGGTACAGAAGGTCACCAACTCGTCGAGCATGCGGGTACAATCCAACTGGTTTTGGCGCAGAATCTGTGTTCACCGCATCTTTGCCTTCAGCAGGATCCCATAGTGCTGGGCCGTTGTCATCAACGTGTTTCGTTTCAGGAGTGTTCTCACTTCCTTCAGCATCCAGAACGTTGCGTTCTCCATGATAGACTTCAACATCGTCCTCGTCGTATTCCTTGTCCCCCATTCCGTTTGATGCTGGGTCAAGATGGACAACAGCACCTCCAGCTCCGTGCAGTGCTTCGTAAGCAAGGACCCGACCTGTCAAATCGTTTCGATTGTCGTTCATAGCGGATAGCCACCACATCGGCTTGAATGTGACAACCTTTTGCACACGAATTTGCTGATGGATGGTGCGAGAGAGTTGTGCAACATCCTCGAGACGTCCCTCTTCAAGGAACTCGAGAACCTTACGATTCCATTCATCGTCTTTGAGTGAGTGAATCTTATCATCAGCAGCATCAATAAATTCCGTAAACATCCGGTTGGACATCGACATTGCAGTGACTGCAACCGCTTTCTTCCCTGTTGATTTCAAGACATCGAGGCACGATTTTGCAAGAACTGTCGTTTCGGCACGGTTGGCATAGACGTTGGATGAAACAATAACTGCTGGAATCGCATTGTCTGGATTAAGGAGTTTCAAGGCGACAACCGAACCGACATCAATTGGGAATCCGTTGTAGGCAACGGTTCTACTCTGAAGACCTCGTGCATGGTTGGCCTTGTTCCAAGCCTCTGCAAATTCAGCATCGATTCGGAACGAATAGTCCATAGATCCGAGGTCATGAAAGTCCTGATCGACCAATGTCCACGTTGGATTTGGGTCGGCTTGAATCTGGTGCCCAATGATACTCGGCCATGTAGTCGAGTAAATGATGATCAAATCTGCGCCACTGTCTGAGATCTGTTGGCGTGCTTCATCAAAAGCATCCCGTAGCCTTTGCCAACCTTCGTTTTGTTCAGGAACCAAAAGAGGATGGGGATGGACAGGAACCACGTACGAAGCAAGGACAGGGTTGGTCAAACTCAGACCTCCTCGTGAGCGTAACAAGGCCATTCAACAATGGCATTTCCAGTCCCGATAATGGTCCCATATCCATGAAGGATGGCTGGATATGTTGGTACGGTCAAGGTGCTGAGGAGCCAAGTCAAACCACCACCATCGGATTCAGCGATGGCTTGTTCGGTAAACTCAGGCATCTCATCGATGATTCGCTGAGCTTGTCCGGTTCGCATGTAATCGATGATTCGCATATCCCAGAGATGCATTGCATGGCTGGTGATGTGCTCTTTACTCATATCTTCAGGGACATCGGATTCTGTCGTAAAGTGGCGATGAGAAAGTGAATTTGAAGCGAGCACAACAGCTTTCTTGCCGCTCTCGAGAATGGCGTCGCGAGTCACTCGACCAAGTTCCATCATCATCTCTTGCATGACTTCAACCGAGTAATAATGCCGCGAACGGTTCGATGAAATGACAACAAGAGGTTTGTCGAAGGCTGGATTGACCATGTGTCCTGTTGTGATCGTTCCATAGTCAACACGGAAATCTGGATTTTCCATCATTTTCACTGCTAGACCTGCATCCGCTGCTTTGTCATGAATGGCTTTGCTCAATTCGACATCGATGTCAAGGTTGTACGAATATCGGAAAAGATTGGGGAAAATAGGGTCGACCGAGAGCCCCTCAAAGTGAGGTAAACCAAGGAAGTGTGTTCCTACGTACGTTTGCCAATGCGGCGAAAGAATGACCAACACATCGTGATCAATCTTCGAAAGCGATTCACGAAGCCGTTCATATCCCCATCGAAGTTGCTCCCAACCTCCTTCAGAAGTTGGTTCATTCTGCGGAGGATTTTCTGCGTACACAAGATGAGGTGGATGCGGTGCAAGACAGCCTGCAACAATCGAACCTTTGGCCATGGTTCAACCAAGAACAGGACGCATATGGATGCATCGCAACAGAAGGCTAAACCTCAAACGAGAAGGGTCCAAGCCCAAAGCATGTCGGAGATGGGCGATGCGCCTTCAGCATCAGAAGCATCACCGACGTTCGACACCGATGATGCGGGCGTTACGGGAAGCGAAATCTTCTCCGATATGCTTCGTCATATGATGGCCCCTCTGTTGATTGGAATGGTCTTCGGTGCGATATGGCAACTAACTGTGATGCCTCGAATCGACACGTTTGTTCCAAATCCTGTCCATGGTGCGTTTGCAATGTACCTCTTGGCATCACCACTGATCTACAAGGCCCTCATTGGAATGGAAAAGAGCCGTGCGGGGGAGTATGCAATGGGTTTTGCAGTCACAGCATGTTGCCTTTCCATGGTTTGGATGTTCGGAACCTCATCGGTCTATCTTGCTGGATTCCTTCCAGCCATTGCGTGGTTGTTCATCAGTTCCTTTTGGCTACAGTTTGAGTTTCCACCGTTTCGATATGGTCTTTGGCACGGAATGGCTGTCAACGTTGGCGCCTTTGGCGGTAGCGTCCTTGCGTTCATCTACTTCTAAGACGTGTACGACTCAGATTCATTCGGGAAATCCCCGGAACGGACATCCTCGCAATAGGAACGAATGGCACCATCGATTTCCTCTGCAAGATTGAGATAACGACGAAGGAATCGTGGAGAGAAATCCATTGTAATTCCAAGAAGATCGTGAAGAACAAGGACTTGTCCATCGCAGTGAGGACCTGCCCCAATGCCAATGACTGGAATGCTCAATTCGCTTTGAACGCGTTGTGCAAGTTCTTTTGGAATCTTTTCGAGAACGATTGCGAAACAACCTGCTTCCTCGAGAAGTTTCGCATCTTCAATCAGCTTCTCTGCCTCTTCGTCTTCTTTAGCGCGAACTGTGTAGGTTCCAAACTTGTAGATGCTTTGAGGCGTAAGCCCAAGATGTCCCATGACAGGAATACCTGCCGTCAAAATTCGTTCAATCGATTCAACAATCTCGGACCCACCCTCAAGTTTGACAGCATGGCCTTCTGCTTCCTTCATAATTCGGATGGCACTTTCGAGGGCTTGTCGAGAATTTCCTTGGTAGGTTCCAAAAGGCATGTCGACGACAATGAGTGCTCGATCAACAGCACGTTGAACACATTGAGCGTGGTAGATCATGTGGTCGAGCGTCATTGGGACGGTTGTCACCTGACCTGCCATGACGTTCGAAGCAGAATCGCCGACAAGGATCACGTCAACACCTGCTGCATCAACGAGGCGAGCAAGCGAGTAGTCGTACGCCGTCAACATGGTGATGGGTTCGTTGGCACGCTTCATTTCTTGAAGCGTATGCGTCGTAACTTTCGTTGCTTTGCTGTGAACCGACATCGTTCTGCCTCATGCTTCCGATTGAATTCAACATTTCAAAGGCTCGCCATCATTCTTGGTCGTGTTTGATGCAAACATTGAGTGGTTCTGAGAAAAATCCGAGGCTCCAATTGCCGCCCTCTCGACCAACTCCTGAATTCTTGACACCACCGAACGGTGTCCTCAAATCACGATGCAACCACGTGTTGACCCAGATGATTCCTGTTTCGATCTGCTGAGCAAGCGCATGAGCACGCTCAATGTCCGTCGACCATATCGATCCAGCAAGCCCGTATTCCGTTGAATTGGCCATCTCAATAGCTTGGTCATCCGAATCAAAACGGTGAACGGTGATAACTGGTCCGAAGATTTCCTCTGTTGACGTTCTCGACGTGTGATCGAGACCATCGATGATGGTAGGTCGTAGGAAGGCCCCAGCGTTCGTAACGGTGACCGGACCTGTCATGTCTCGTGTACCACCTGTCAAGATAACGCCGCCCTCTTCAACGCCGAGTTTGATGTACGATTCGACCTTTTCGAGATGTTCGAGACTGATGAGAGCGCCAATGTTTGTGGATGCGTCTTCGGGCGGTCCGCAGACCATTGCATCGACTGCCTCAACGAGTCTCTGAGTGAATTTATCCGCAATCGATTGGTGAACAAGAATTCGAGAACCGCACAGACAAACCTGACCACCGTTTGTGAATCCAGCTCGTACCGCCCCATTGACAGCCTCATCCAAATCAGCATCATCGAGAACAATGGTTGCATTTTTCCCACCCAATTCCAGTGAGAGTTTCTTGAACATGGGAGCTGCTGTTGCAGCAACGTGTCGGCCTGTTGCAGTCCCTCCTGTAAACGAAATTGCACCAATGGAAGGATGTTCGAGAATGGCTTGTCCCACTTCTGGACCATAGCCGTGTACAACATTGATG
>JAAZUV010000070.1 GCA_018623995.1 Methanobacteriota archaeon | reverse complement strand
TTTGGTTCAGCGAAAGCCTCTGCCTGTTGACTTCCCTTGGCTTCATCTCAACATCGATACTGAGGCTGATTTGGTTGATCTTCTCACAGCTTCAAAGGAAGATTGGTTCTAGGGCAAATCGTATGTGTATGTTCATCGAGGCATCGATATGACGGCGAGAGTTCTAGCATGGGCGTTGGAACAATTGCAACACAATTCGCCTGTTGTTCTCGCTACTGTTGTTGCAACGAAAGGTAGCGTACCAGGAAAATCCGGAGCACGCTTGGCGATGAATCGGTCTCAAAATTGGGTCGTGACGGTTGGTGGAGCTGGTTTGGAACATCGAATTCTCAACCGTTGCAAAGAATTGCTTCAAGAAACAAAAGCAACATCTGAGGTGCACACCTTTGGCCTCAACAAAGGGGCGAAGGGCTATGAAGTGCAACCACTCGACTCACTTTGTGGTGGACAAGTCACCATTTCATTGGAGTTGATGTTACCGATGCCACATATTTTGCTGATGGGAGGAGGACATTGCTCGGAAGCCATCTCCAAATTGTTGCCAAAAAAAGGCTGGAATTATTCCGTTCAAGACACTCGTGAAGCGTTCACAACCGTTGAACTCTATCCTGAAGCCATCGAACGATCTTATTCAACCGTTGAAGCATTCTTTAGCAACGAAACTGCAGAATCGCTCTCGCGCTTTTCGGACGTTCTTTTGCTTGGTCATGATTATTCCGAAGACCTTGACAGGCTTCAGAGGCTGCTGCAACTTGCAGAAGGTGCGAATGTTTACCCTGATGGGAAAGCCTTCCCTAGGATTGGGGCGATTGGCAGCCGTTCCAAATGGAAATCGTTCACAGAGTCGTGCATCGACGTTGGAATCCAGCCATCCTCCCTCGGCCAAGTGCGATGTCCAATCGGATTGAACATTGGTGCTGAATCGCCTGAAGAGATTGCGATTGCTGTCATCGCTGAAATTCTGTCCATGCACAAAGATGCAGATGTTCATGCTCCAAATTGGCGAGATCAGTGAGGCCATCCTATGCCATCGATGGATGAGTCTTGGGAGATGCGAAACGGTTTGGTGATTCCAAATCGTAGCGTTCTTGCAGCGATGACCAACAAACAGAGTCATGCTGATGGTACGCTTTCGGACGAAGAGATGCGATTCTTACTACGTCGTGCTGAAGGTGGCTTTGGCATCGTCACAACCGCAGCATCGCATGTGCAAGAATCAGGTCAAGGTTGGGAAGGTGAGTTTGGAGTATGGGGTGATCACCATCTTCCTGGTTTGACCTCACTTGCGACACAGTTGAAACAACACGACTCGAAATCGTTTGTTCAGATTTTCCATGGAGGCATGCGTGCACCTTCTTCGATTACAGGTCAACAAGCCTCCTCGGCAAGCGTGAATTTCATTTCCGAAAGCGAGGGTTCTTCAAGACGTCTTTCCACAAACGAAGTTGAAGAGACCATTTCAAGCTTCATCAAAGCAGCACAACGTTGTGAAACAGCAGGGTTTGATGGCGTTGAACTGCATGGAGCACATGGTTACCTTATCGCTCAGTTTCTTGGTTCGAACACCAATCGACGTAGCGATGCGTTTGGGGGCGATGTAGAACAGCGATGTACGTTCCTTCTGCGCATCATTCGTGGTATTCGAGAGGTTGTCCGTAATGAATTTGCTATCATGGTCCGCCTTTCACCAGTTTCTGATGAAATAGGAATCACAATGGAAGATACGAAGCAGGTCATTGAGCTGCTCATCGAGGAGAAAATCGATGCACTTCATATCTCCTGCTGGGATATCTTTGAGAAACAAGACAACAATCAAACCATCACGAGAGAACTATGTTCTATTTATTCCGATTCCATTCCGATTGTATCGACTGGTTCGGTTTGGAGTGCAGAGGATGCTCAGCTCGTCCTCGATCAGGGGGCTCAAGCAGTCGGCGTTGCTCGTGTCGCACTGCCCCATCCAGATTGGGCTTCATTGGTCACAGATTCGACCTACAATCCGAAGGCAGCCCCATTTACGCCTGAAGAACTTCGTTCAGCTGACCTGAGTCCAACATTCGTTGAATACATGCGACGATGGAGAGGATTTGTCACGGACGGTCGGTGAAGATCAATTCGCGAAAGTGAACCAATTCGTACACAGACTCGCGAATGTCATCGAGGGCGAGATGTGCACCTTTCTTCTCGAATTTTGGCAGCCCTGGATACCAACGTCGTGCAAGTTCCTTAATGGTCGAAACATCAACCATTCTGTAATGCAAATACTTCGCAACACTTGGCATCTCTTTGACGAGGAATTGACGGTCGTTCCATACCGAATTGCCACAGAGTGGAGCAGTCCTCTTCGGTACGTGTTCTTTAATGAACTCGAGGGTTTGTCGTTCAGCCTCTTCCAAACTTACCGAATCGTTCCGCACTCGGTCGATTAATCCGCTTCCAAAGTGGTGTCGAGTATTCCATTCGTCCATGCCTTCGATGAGCTCTTCTGCAACAGAAATGGCAAGATTTGGCCCCTCGGCAATGATGTTGAGTTCAGAGTCGGTAATGATTGTTGCAATCTCAATGATGCTTTCGCGTTCCAAGTCCAAACCTGTCATCTCGAGGTCAATCCATACCATTCGCTTGTTCGGGTCGTCCATGGTTTTCCGATAAGAAAGCGGTTCTTGAAGTCGGCGTAGGCTTCTTGATGGTGATGTTGCAGGCTTGGCCATGGTCGATGCAGGTGATGTTGCAGTTGCAGTCGGCTCCGAGGTCTTTGACCTCTGGCTTATGATGCTCAAATTCCGCACTTGGCTGGTCGTCATGCTTCTCCTCGTCGTTGGAATGTCGTACTTTGCTATCTCTGATTGGGGCGCTGACGATGAAGGTCAGAACTCCACATCATCAATAAATTCTGATACAGGATGGAGGCATTATTCTGTTGTAGCACCAGTTGATACCGGTATCAACGTCTATCACGACCATTTCCGAACTGAGGAGGTCTATCCAAACTGGCTCCTTGAATCGCTCGGCGTGACCAAAACATGTGACATTACGTTTGATGGTTCATGGCAAGATCGTTACGAGGCCGACAAAGAATCTTGCTGGGATACCATTACGACGTCCGATATTGTGTATTTCTCTGGAACAAAAATCATTGGAACATCACCAGATGGGCAAACGGATATTCACATTCTCGACGACCCTTCAGACGGGCACGGTACCGCCGTTACGGGGGCAGTCTTGGACGCAAATCCAGATGCAGTTATTTTCTTCGTTGAAGGTTTCTCGACAGAAGCCGTTCTTGCTGCTTCGAATCAACCGCTCGTAGATATCATCTCCACATCGTTTGGGGCCATAGGCTCTCTCCCAGTGCCAGGAATCGAGACTGGAACGTACGAAGCAGTGGTTGGCAACAACAAGATCCACACTGGAGCAGCTGACAATACGCCTTCTCCTGCTGTTCAAGATGCTACGGCAGGCCCACCTTGGTCGATTGGTATTGCTGGATACGCTGAGGAAGGAGATGATCAGAAAGAGACCATGAGTGGATCCTATCCTGACATTGCGGCTGATTGGACGCAAGTCTTGCCAAATCACGATGATACAGATGGCTATCATGAGACGTCCGGGACGTCTTTTGCAACGCCCCGCACGGCTGGAATTCTGTCCTTCATTCTTCAAGAACTCCGAGAAGAATTCAACGACGGAGGTTCTGGAGCATCTACAGCACGTGGTGGATATCTCGTTAATGGAACGACGGATGACGGTGAATCCTTTACCATCCGCAATTCAGAGGTTCGTAACGCACTGAACTTGTCTGCTTGGTATCCATCTTTTACAACATGGGATCCACTCTCTGGTACAACACCCGTTTCACCGGTTGCACCATGCACTCAAGTTGGTTGGGGCGTTGTCAATATGTCCAACATTGAACCGATGCTGATGCACCTAAATGGAACGCAACAAATGGACAACCGTCCAGGTGATGTCGTCCTTTGCATGAACATCAACCAAGAAGCTCGTGAGGCGTACTGGGGCGTTTACCCTTCAGCACCTGACGAAGCACTTGTCTCTGACCGTGAAGCCATCTTCAAAGAAGAATGATCACAGTGGTTCGAAGTCAAGGACAATCTGTCCAAGCATGTTAACACGGACAACTGGCTTGAAGCCTTCATGCGGTGTCATGGCAATGGTTCGAGTGATCTGTTCAATCGATTCCTTTGGCAGACGGACATCAAAGCCTTCCATCGTTTCGATGTAACCGATGTTGTTCGTCGTTACCTTACCAATTGGCTTGGCGATTTCATTCAACTCTTCTTCAAGTTCCTTGCCCAACTTGAGGAGTTCTAATTCTTCAGCATCCGTGCTGCCTTTCTCCTCAACAGACGTTGACTCAGTCTTGATTTCATGTTCTTGGATGTCGTCAGATTCCTCTTCAACATCTTCTTCCATGTCATCTTCTTCAACGTCTTCATCATCATCCACAGACGCTTCGGGAACTGGCTGTTGAGGAACAACAGTATTTCCAAAGACTTGAGGGATAACAACATCCTGTACATCGAACATTGAGCGTCGTTGCATGTACATGAAACCGTAGCCAAGAGCGAGCAACCCAGTGAGAACAAGCGTCAGGCTTCTGAAGAGAACATCATCTGACCCATCCAAGTACATGTAAAGGCTAAACATCGTCAAAACGGACCCAAACACACCGAGGCCACGTCGCCACCGAACCTGTGCTTGCGTCTCATCAAAGCCAGTAATGGCGAGAGCTGTAAGGATGGCTGCAGTCAAGAAGAAAGCAATCTCAGTTTGATCCTGACCGAAGGCGTAAATGACACCGGTCAATGCTGCGACGACTCCGGAGAAGCCCATGTACTCGATGAACGTAAAGAACTCATCATCGTCTTTCCAAGTGAAAATCTTCGAGTCATAGATTCGGTCGGTTTTCGAAGAGAGGTAAATCATGACAGCACCTTCAACAAAGAAGATGCCTCCGATGAGGAACTGTCGCAAGGACTCCGTTCCAACTTCAAACTGATGGATGAGATTGGCTGCTGTCAATCCGTCGATGAGAGGGAGGAACAGAATCGATACCTTGTCGCCCTTCTGCACGGCTTCATAGGTGGCCCATCCACTTCCCGCAAGCATACCAAGGCCATTGACAACATCGAACGAAAGTAGAAGCGTTGAGATGGCCAAAAAGCGTAATTGCGTATCCAAAGAGTACGGCATGAGTTTTTCCAGTCGTTCTTCATCTGTTACATTCATGCGCATGATGCCATAGGCTTCTGCCAACCAAAGAACGTAGATGATCGCACCTGAGAACAGCATGGAGTAGCCAAAGATGTCACCTGTGAAGTAGCCTCCATCAGCGAATCCGATCATGAAGGAGAAGATGATTCCAACCGAGAGAAGTGGCATGAGGTTGATGTCTCCACGTACCCATGCATTGGCGATTCCGAAGATACAAGCGACCAGTGGCAACCAAGACGCCGATGGAAGGACGGCCCAAATGGCAAACAAGAACCAAATCATTGGCAAGAACCATGGGAACGGATTGTCCACGTATTCATCGCTTTGGACATCTCGAACGCTCCATGCAAGCGGCATCAGCATATGCGCTGCAACAAGCATTCCAGTCACTCGAGTAAACCAAAGGATTCTAATTTCCGTGATGTCATCGGGATTGTCGAAGAATGAATCGAGGAAGGCATGAGCAAGGCCGTGATCGTAGGTCCAATACATTGAGATGGTCGCAAGAGGAGCCAACAGCGTCACACCATGGTGCCGATATTGAATGGCTGTAATCGTGACAAGCCCGTACATGCTAAGGAAGAGCAGACCACCGGATTGGTCGAGCATTCCAATAACCAACAGAACACAGAGCATAACTTGGTCCGCTGGGCGACTCAAGTGGTCTCGGTCAAGACCACGCTTGTTGATGAGAACAAATGCACCAATCGGTGCAGATAGGAAGATGATATCGTATACAATACCTGCCTTGAACAAGCCATCCGTGTGTTCAACATTGAACATGAGTGGAATGGAAGAGGCTGCAACGATGAGGAGCATGAAGGCACCAATCATTCTGCTCTGTGAAGAGATGACATCCATGGATTTGATTTCCCACATGACGAGACCAATTGGAATGGCATACAAACCGACCAGGTAGAACGCATCCCCGACCAATACCTCTGGGTTGAGCATGCTGATACCAATTGTGATTGCTAAAAGCGAGAACGCCATCGATATACGACCAATGGATCCAATTGAACTGTCAGTGAAAACATCGGCATCATCAACTTCCTTGATGTACCATGCATTTGTTTCCGAATCGTAGGTGTAAGCACCAGCTGCTTTCAATTCGAGCAGAGACATCAATTGTCCAATATCAACCTCAACATCGCGTACGGTGTTGAACAGACCGTACACAATGAGGCCGAGCAGGACAAACTCAAGCGATACTCCATTCAGAGCCGAGATTTGGTAAGAATCCGGAATGTCGAGTTTGCCAGTCAAGAGCAAACCAGTGCTCACGGCTAGGGCCGTAATCAGAGCCAACGTCGAATTTCGACGTTCAATGTCGTCCTTACCTCGTGCTCGTAGCATTGATTCGTAGACCATGCCGAGGAGATAAATCACGAAGATCCATGTGACAAACCAGTATTCAGAATCCAAAATGGTCGAACTGAGTGCAATGAATGTGACGGTTTGAACACTGTTCCAAATGGAAATCTTGTCCAATCTCCTTGCCGTTTCAGCGATAACAACGATGCCGATGGCAATTGCAATGTCCATCTCGACTTGATCGACGCCGTATCCTATCCGATCACTAAAGAGGTACGAAAAGGAGAGTGCTGACATTGTGAAATTTGCGACCCACTTCCGCGTTGCCTCAGCAGCAAACAGCATGTAGGAAATCATGCCCAATGCAATGACCCAAGGGATGATGGCTTCATCACCATCGAGCGTCCACAATGAGAACGCAAGTCCAATCGGCATTGCTGGTACTCTGGTTCTGTGTGTTGCAGGGAAGTAGGCACAGAGGACAGTAATCCAAAGCGCAACAGGTAACGTCAACAGCTCCGCAGCATTTTCGTTTCCTATTTCGGTTGGCTTTAATGGGCCAATAATGAGGTTGAAATTTTCCAAGCTCGCAATGAGCATAGC
>JAAZUV010000069.1 GCA_018623995.1 Methanobacteriota archaeon | reverse complement strand
GTATTTCTTCCCTGCAGTTACAGGAGAGGTGCTCACCAATGCGGGACTACGTGGCCTTATTGGTGGACCCGTTAGCGATGCTGCACTTCCCTCGCATGACGATGCAGAATCTGCTCTTGCGGAACTCGATCAACTTCTAGCACAGAACAAACAAGAGGATTTGGTGCAATATGCCATCGCAACCCACTCCGTCTATCTCTGTTCGCAGGAAACGTTGCAACGTGCAAGCGACCTTGCGCAACGACGAAGCGGTCGTTTGCACATTCACGTCAGTGAAACGCGGAAAGAAGTCGCAGATTGCAAAGAAGCCAATGGATTGTATCCAGTTGAATATCTCGATTCGATCGATTTCATTCAGCCTGGTACCATTTTTGCTCACGCATCTTGGGTCAAAAAGAACGAGATTCGTATGATGGCCGACCAGAATGTCACTGCTGTACACTGTCCATCATCCAACATGAAACTTGCATGCGGCGGTACGCTTTCGTTCCCACCGTATCGTGATGCAGGTGTTGATGTCCGTATCGGAACGGATGGAGCAGCATCAAGCGGGAACGGACTGAATCTTTTGCATGAAGCTCGACTTGCAAGTCTCGTTCAACGTCACGACCATTGGGACTCAACGCTCCTTCCAGCACAGGAGATCTTCAAGATGGCAACAAAGGGAAGTCAAGATTGGGTTGCTTGGGATTTGGATGACATTCGTATGCGACCTCTAGGTCGTTCCAACAACCGACACCTTGCGAATCTCATCTACAATGGCGGTGAATGTCTCGACGTATGGGTGAATGGACAGGCACTACGAAAGGATGGCGTCACATTATCGCTCGATGAGAAGAACATTATTGCAGAATTGGATCATGCCGTTGAATCCTACTACGAAGGCGTTGAATGATCACGTTCGACCATAATACATCAGAACGCCCCCGGCAAAAATGCCAGCGAACGAGACCAGTATGCTCAGCAATGAATGGCCAATATGCACTTCATACGACACGACGACTTCTGTTCCAGCAGGTAGTGCGCCATCTTTTGCGCCGAGAGCTGCGAAGTATGTTCCTGACTCCATGTTCCAACTGAATCCTTCGCTAGCGGTCGCACCGGAATCACCGGCAACGAAGTTTGTTGACGTTCCATCGCACCCTAGGCCTGGCGTGAAGAAGTTGCTTGGCACGTCTTCACATCGCTTCTTTTCATCAGCATCAACAAGACCCATCCAAACGTCATCACGGTCCCACGTGATGGTGAGTTCTGCAGCAAAAAGTGGTGAGAGAACGTTCTCGGGCAACGGATCGTCTGCAAAGAAGGCCTGATTGGGTGTATTTGGTGTTGGTACATCCTCGACCTCTCCAGTCAATGTATAACCAATCATCCCGGCTAGAAGGAGAAGAATGCCAACGGCAATTAGAACAGCACCAGCTTTTCCTCTCGATGTAAACGAATCCAACATGTTCACACCTCAAAGAACGAAAGAGCGAGGATGGTGTAACATGCGAGCAACATCACACCTTCGAGCCAATTGGTTTTCCCATCGTTGAGAATGAAGTTCGCTACAAGAACGGACATGAACGTTGCAGCCGTTTCGAGAATACCAAACTCGAGTGAAAGGTTGACGCCCAACGCCCATGCGAAGAGAACCATGAGTGGAGCAACAAAGACAGCAATTTGAACACTCGAACCGATGGCGATTGCAAGTGAAAGATCCATCTTGTTCTTTCCTGCGACCAGAACAGCTGTGAAATGCTCTGCTGCGTTACCAAAGAATGGCAACAGAATGACACCAATAAACAGGGTCGGTAGACCCCATCCTTCAGCCGCCTCATCGACGCTGTGGACCAGAACTTCCGCCATCCATCCAACCAAAACGGTCGCAAGAATGAGAAGAATCCAAGCATCCTTTGTCGTCATCTTCGGTTCTTCTTTTTCCTCTGCCTCTGATGCCACATCAAACAAATGAGAATGTGTCTTGAATTGGAAAAACAGGGACAATCCATACATCAGAAGGAGGACAAGAGATGCATATCGTGAGAGGTTGAGAATGTTGGAATCTGCACCAGTATGCGATGCAGCAGCAGGAATAATCAATGCGAGAACGGCCAGAAGCAACAAGCTTCCATTCATTGAGAGCGCTTCTTGATTGAAAGTTTGTGTTCGATGCTTGTAGCCTCCCCAGAGAAGTGCCAAACCAAGCACCAAAAGCAGGTTTCCAAGAATGCTTCCAATCAAACTCGCTTGCACCAACTGGATCATGATTTCCGCTTGATCAGCATGTTGAGCAGCCGTCCAAAGAGCAAGCCCTGCAATGATGATTTCAACGGCATTTCCAAACGTTGCATTGAGCAGGCCACCAAGGTTTTCTCCTGCTCGTAATGCGATTTCTTCGGTCGCATGCCCCATGAGGAAGGCAAGAGGCATGATGGCTATCATTGAGAAAAGAAACGTCATTTCCACATTGTGCTGAAACTCAAAAAACAGCGTAATTGGAACGGCTGCAAGCAACCAGTTCAATCGATTGTGCATTGGATTGAATGCATCGAGGACAGAGTGGTGATGGTGTTCAACGTGTTCAGCCATTTGACCACATCAACGATTCAATCCTCGCTCTTCTTGCGTCGAACGGGGCGTTTACGGGTTGGTGCTGCCTTTCGAGCAGGTCGCTTACGAACAGGACGCTTACGAGGCTTCGAATCTTCATCCTCGTCCTCATCGTCATCATCGTCGTCATCGTCATCATCATCGTCAAGACCAGCCCATGAGAGGTCGTCGTCGTCATCGTCGTCTTCCTCCTCTTCCTCGGCCTTCTTCTTGCGTCGCGTCTTGCGTTGAACAACATTGACAGCGAATGGATCTTCTTCCTCTTCAGGCTCAGCAGGTTCGGATTTCTTTTCCTCTTCCTTCTTTTCTTCAGCAGCAGAACCTGTTCCTGTGATGGAATCCATGTCCAAGTCTTGTGTAGTTCCAATGAATTCAGACATCCAATCATCGTCTTCATCCTCGTCCCCGCCCTTCTTCTTCTTCTTCGGACCGGACAAACTCACTTGAACAATCAACATGGCGACAATGAAGATGACAACGTTGACTGCAACTGCAATCCAAACGAGCACATATGGCGGTTCGCTCATCGAGGGAGTGATAATTTCAGGCTCAGGTTCAGGTTTGAGATCTTCTTCGAAGGTACAGACTGTCTGACCTTCGAGATTGTTTCGACAGAAGTCTACAACGAAAACAACCTGTGCCGTTCGTTGGTTTCCTGCTGTATCAAGAGCACGAACAGTGATGGCGTGTTGGCCTGCATCGAAGGTTCCTGCGGAGAACTCCATGTCACTGACGAGTGAGGTTGAATCGCCGTTGATGTCGGTAATTCCTTCGGCATTGGCCCAAGGAGAGGTGCTCGTTGATCCAGTCAAACCTCCGTAGTTGAAGGTGAAACGGTATTGCAGACTACCGATTTGTACATCGTCTTCTGCAGCAAACATCAGGTTGATTTTGTTCCCGTAGAGATACTTCGAGCCTTCCGAGGACGGTGATGGAGCGTAAACAGCAATGGTTGGTGATTGAGCATCAATCTTGTACGATGTGTTGGTAATGACGCCTTCGTTGTCTGCCAAATCAACAAGCGTCATCCGAATGGTCAAATCGCTTGCTTTCTCATTACCTGATATTCTGAACTCGAAACTGTACTCTGGTCCCTTGTCTGGGTTTAGGGAATTGTCTGCTGTCTGTGTCATGACCGCTCCGCCAGCTGTTTCATTGTATCCATCCTCTGAGAAGACTTCAATGGTTGGCGTCGTCTTGAGATATTCACTCACTTCGATCTTGACTGTGTACAAACCAGGGACGAGCGATGGACTTGTGTAAGGAACACCTTCTTCGTTGACCAATTCCATATCAACCATCGGAGGTCGAGCATCTTCTCGGAGGAGATTTGCATTCAATCCTTCCAAGATTTCGTTGTTGCAATTGTTGAATTGATCGCAGACTGTTACGGCATACCAAGCGTCCTGTTCTGAGCCAGCCGTAATCGGTACATTTCGAATAATGGTAGCGGAGTTTTGCAGGCCAACATCGATGTCATCCATGGCCAATTCCCAGCCATCTTCATCACTGCTGCTGCTCGAAGATTCCGTAAATGGGTCGCCACTGTGCCGCCAAATCTGATACGACTCACTCAATTCCTGTAGGTTCCCCCACTCCATAGCAACGAAGCCGAGATCTCCACGGCTTTCAGAAATGGATATCTGTGGCCATGTTGGTGGTGTAATATCAATCTCGACAGGGCCGAAGTAATTCTGGTCGAGACCAATGTACTCATATGAACCGTTTGCATGAACGTATTGTGCCTCGCTTGTAACATACACGTACCAATTGAGGACGGCACCTGTTTCTGAGATAATGTCTGACCCCATCACGATATCGAACACCTGTGTATTGTCGTTCACAAAGCCATGGTACGTCGTTTGCGTGGCAAATTGTTGAGGATTGGTCGGCACGCCGTTGGATGTGTAAATGTGGTATCGCTCACCTTCGACACCGAGTTGATCGGTCCATGTTACACGAACGGTACGGTCGCCAATGAATTCAGCATGGACGTTTGTCGGCTCTTTCTGCCAATTGCTGAAGGCATCCTCTTCGATGGAATCGCATGAACCACCGCTTGTTGCATTATCGAAGAGTCCAATGGCGTCAACGGTTACAACGCAATAGTACGCCATACCGAGGGTGCCGATGGGCAACTCTCGAGTGTATTGGTAAGGACTGTTGGAGTCCTCAAGGGCTTGGTCTTCATACAATGAAGCAAGGAAGGTCACACCCGTATCGTAAATGGACGTGAAGGCTGCACCAGACACGTACAAGTCGTATCGCTCACCGGATTCGCCGGGAACACCAAACCATGTCAATTCGGTTTCACCTGTTCCATCATCTTCTGAAGTTGTGCTCACTGAGAAAACGGATACATGGCTCGGGGGACGGTTGTCTTCGAGAATGGGTTGCGTCAACGCATTTCCTGAAAGGAAGCGCAAATCGATAAAGTCCTCTCCTGGACCTGTTTTATTTGGAATGTAGTAGGTAATGGCGTAGTATGCTTCCTCATTCGTGTTTGGAGGAACTGTGTGAACGTACGATTCCTGATCCGAGGACAGATTTGCAATTGGTGTCAATTGCTGGTACACCTGGCCACCATTGCTACGAGAAATCTCCGTTGTGGAACGCCAAATCAAGATGCTTGTATTCTCAAGTGCAGGTTCCGTGTTCGGTAAGAGTGGTGAGTGGTAGTTGATCCAAGTCAGTGTTGTTTCACTGTCAGCGAGCGAATAAGAGGCTTGGAAGTACAACGGTGTTTCGATTGGAGATGTAACTTCCTCGACGCCGATGGTCAGTGTGGAAACGTCCGGGTCGAGTTCCTCGTAAGAGACGGTCGTTCCTTGGTCGTCCCATTCGATGGTGACTGCGTAGTAAAACGTGCCATTGGTACCGGCATCGACGAGATAGGATACGCTGTGGCCCGGATGCTGTCCTCCGTTCCCTCCAGCAGAACTGAGACACCAAGCGTACTGAACATAGACGTTGGCTTCGCAAGCAGCAACAGAGTCAATCGTTTGCGCAACATCGATGTTTGATTGTGTAATAGGTTCTGTGTGACGGTGTACGATGTACGTTGCAGAATGATAGTAAGGGACATTTCCATTGTACGTGTCGATGTTTTGCCATGTCACAGTCGTTGTCTCTGAAATTGGATCGAACGTTGCGGCAATGTGCTGTGCTTGCAGGTTGTCCGGATTCGTATCCGCAGCAGTGGAAACGGGCGTTAGTGGAACAAGCATCAACATCATGAGTAAGACCATGATGACGGCCTTCGGTTGGAGACTACGGTTCAGCGCGTTCGCACCCATCACACAATACGTCGCCGCCGCCCGTTAAGAGTATGCCGATAAATAACTTGAACAACCGACGTATTTGTTTGTCAGAGATTTACTCCGATTCATCATGCTTTGGTTGAGGTAGAGGTTGCTCCTTGTCGAGCGCAATAATCTCTTTTCTCGCTTGCGAAAATCGAACACAAAACGTGTAAATCCCACCGAGGCCAGAAAGAATCACAACGGCGGTGAGCGGATTCAGTTCAAGATGCTCAAATGGAGCGAAAGCTGCTGAATAATCTTCAACTCCAATAAGCCAAAAGATGCCTGTCAATGCAAGCGCAGCAATTGTCAAAATCGTTCGATCTGCTCGTGAGAATCCTCGATAATTTCGACCACCACTGACGGCTTGGGCTTGCGTCCCCATGTAGGAGCCTAAGATGGTGAACCATGCTGCTGCCCACCCCAACGCAGGATCATCGACCCATGCTGGGCTTGAGGCGATGGCGATGACCCACATCGCATCAAGGAGACGATCGAGTGTGTGATCGAGATAATCGCCCCATCGAGACACTTGGCCTGTTTGCCGAGCGAGTTGCCCATCAAGGCCATCGAGAATCATCGAAAACGCAATCAGCGAGGCCGAGCCAATGAGCATGAATGCTCCTGTATCGCTTTTTGGAGCAAGGAAGACAAGAGCACTTGCAGCAACTCCAACGGGAAGTGCGAGCCACGTCAATACGGCAGGATTGGTCTTGCCCAATCCGGAAACAAGGGGCGAGGCAATGGCTTCCCACCGTTTTCTGAGTTGTTCAAGTGCCATCTCAATCGATGTAACCTAGCGAAGAAAGGTCATATGCTTTCGGCATCAATTCCAGTTGCAATCCAGTCAATTGAATCCGAGATGAATTCTTCGACGGAAGTCGAAGGCTTGTCGTTCATAATAAAATCTAGGACAGAGTCGATAGAAACATCTTGTTCAGTCGTATCGATTTCAATCACATTGGCATGTGGATGCACTGAGATAAGATCGGCCCATACGCCGGAAATGAGTTCCCATTCTACGTTCGATTCGATTTTGTCAGGCTCATAACCCGTGCGTTGTTCAAGTCGGTTTCGCAGCTCGCGTGGGTTGCACCGTAATACAATTACAGCATCGATTGGGCAGTGATGGGAAAGATGGCCATCAATCACGCAGTGACTGTCTCCTTCCCATTTCCATTCGGCAAGTTTCGAGAGTTCGACCTCGCGTAACGCCTCAAATTCCGAAAGGGCATCAACGCTTTCCGCTGCTTCTTCGAGTGTGATGATCGTCAAACCTTC
>JAAZUV010000068.1 GCA_018623995.1 Methanobacteriota archaeon | reverse complement strand
CTGAACTCACCGAATTGATCGGTGACTGTCGTGAACTCCAATCCATTGCCGTGGAAGGTAACCGGAACGGAACTTGCGTTTTCGTACAACTTCTCTTCACTAGGGAGTGCAAGCCACTCATCGTACGTGAATCCAGCAGTGTTCGGAGCGTCGATGGATCCGTTAACCCAAACCGAAGTCGAGTACGTAAAGTCCAATGTCAGGTCCGAATCCTCAACCTTGATTTCTTCAATCAAGATGTAGTCTTCATCGCTGTTGTCACTGACAGACCATTCACCAACAGGAAGTTCGACGTAAACAACACCGTTTTCATCGGAAACAACATCGGTCGGCAACATGCCAAGTGGGTCGGTGAAGTTGACTTCTCGACCCGCAACATCAAATCCTTCTGGGCCGTTCAGTGTAATCGTAAGATCATACATTTCCGGAACACCGATGTCAAAGGTGAAGTTCATCGGCTCATCAAAGACCTGCATGCTCTGGTTGAGTTCGTAGAAGCCATCGTTGTCAAGATCGACACGAACGTAGTAGTCGCCAGCTGTAATCGGTCCGTATGAGACGTTTCCTTCTTCATCGGATGTGATCGTAATCATTTCGTCTTCGCCAAGAGCAACATCGATGAGTTGCACGTCCTGGTTCGGGATTGCTTCACCGGACATTGTGGTTAATTGATCTGCAAACAACGAGGCTGGTACAGTCATTGCCAAATCGAAACTTGGCTCGATTCCGACCTCAACAGGGTCAGGTAAGAGAATTTCTCGACCGTTTGGCATCAACGCAATCATGTTGTAGACACCAGGAACGAGACCTGTTTGATAGAATGAACCTGGGTTGACGATGTCGCCACTGAAGGTACCTGGACCAATGAACAGTCCTGTTCCATTCAGCGTTCCGACACCCTCGAAGATACCAGTACCCTCGAAGGTCTCGCCGTCGAGCGCCTTCATCAGCGTGCTGACACCATCGGATGTCAATCGTCCACTGGCCATGACTTCACCATCCAAGAGGTAGGTTGAGAAGTCGGTTCCCTCAGAGATGAGACACAACGTCGCATTTTCTGGCATGGTGTTGTTTTCACCACAATCGAGTGATGCATTGTCATGCTCAATCCACGTTGCTTCGATGGTTCCCTTACCGATCCAAGTTCCGTTTCCAGCAAAGACACGAGCATCGGAGATTTCTCGCGTGAAGTTTCCAGTAAAGTCGTAAGCAAGTGCGACTCCTTCACTGGTGAATGTACCTACATCGGAGAAGGTAACCTCACCCGTTCCTTGGAGGACGCGAGTCTCATCGGTATCGAACGAACCATTGGTTGTCGTCATGGTATAGTTCTCAGTCATTGCCCAGATGTTTCGTAGGATGAAATCGGTCTCGACGAGTGGTTCTCCGTCGAAATCGCCGTATCCGGACCATGTGACGGTTCCAGATACACCCGTACTCTGGACTTCGATGTCCATATCAGCAGTTGCTGGTGCGTCCGGGTCTCGGTCTGCTTGTGCACCTGTGACGTTGATGGTGGTTTCACCCAACCACGTCATGTTTGCAACTTCACCGAGAATAGCGGTAATGGCATAGACTTCACGATCATCGTTTGTCTCCGTGAGGACGTCGCCAAATCCATCAACGAACTCGCCACTCTGGATGTCTTGGAGAACAAACGTGTCATCGTAAATTCCAGCGAACGCAGATACACGAATCTTTCCTGCAGGTGCGAGGAAACTCCAGTCACCGTTCTCGTCAGCGTCAGTCATACCAATTGGAATCCAGTATGTGTCCTCATCAAGATCTTCTGCACCCTCTCCAGAGAATGCGTCACGTTCGATGAGAATTCGAGCGTTTGGAAGACCTAAGCCGTCGTCTTCGGTCATCACGGTACCTGAAATCTCAGCACCGGAGTAGTACTTCATGACCTTGACGTTGGCGTTTGCTAGGATTGCAGGTGACTCAGGGTCGTACCAGTTGGCAATGACGAAGTGGTTCATCATAGCACCCGGCAGAGGATAGGCTTGCTGCAGGAACGAGGTTCCTCGTGAGCTTTCACTCAACTGTTGTCGAGGCTGCGGGTTGGTTGAACCAGCATCTGCTCCAAGCGTTGAAGCACCGTATCCTACATAGGAACGAGCCAACATGGTATCAAAGAATTCTGGGAGGTGGTCAACACGAATATCTTGAACAGTCAATGGCTCAATATCTGCACCGGATTGCTGATCCAAGATGTCTTTGAGCATGGCTTCGTCCACTGCTTCTCGATCCATTTCACGAACAGGTTGGTCGCCACGCTTGGTTTCATACACTTCGTCGGTGAAGGTGTTGTAATCTTGACCAGACAGAATGGTTGGAGCACCAAAAATACCGAGCGGCCGTCCACCGTTGTAACCCGCTTCTGAGTTGTATCGGCCGGCACGTGGGTAGAGCTTGTCATCGATAGCAAAGTATCGGATTTCGTGGTCACGCTCAATGGTTTCCCCAGGAGCGCCGTTGTAATCTTGAACCTCATAGTTGTCTTCAAGTTCGATGATGTCATGGTAGAGGTCTACCACTTGGTCATCATCAAGACCATTGGTCAGAAGTTGAACAACCAGAGCGATGTGAGCGTTCTGACGGTGGATGCTTGTCGAAACGGAGTCGTACTCTTCCACCAAGTCAGCCGTGTACCAGTAATCACCGAATGTGTAGTGCGTAACATCAGAAACTTCAGTCGAACTGACGTCAGCGTTGTTTCGGAAGGTGCTGTTAGCTGAATCTTCGGAGACATAGTCGCCATTGAAACAGAATTCTGAGCTTGGATTCTCACAAGGAATCAACTCACCATCGGCCCAAACACGGTAGTGCATACCGAGGCTCTTGTCAGGAATGCCGTTTGCATCGAGAGGGTATCCTCGTGTCATGTACGTGTCACCCTTGTTCTTGAACGCCTCGAAGCTGTGGTCGATAAGAACCTCAATCATGTCGTCGAGATCCATGCCATCTTGGAGCATAACCAGTTCAAGTTCTTCGAATTGTTCGGAATTCTCAAGTCCGTTCTTGAGTGCAGATTCGAACGCTGGAGTGAAGGCTTTTTCACCAGTCTTACCGACGTTGTAGGTGATGTCCGCAACAGCAAGGTGTTGGATAAACATAGCAACCAAGTCGGTTTGACTGCGGGCAAGAAGCATGTTACCAGAAGCAGGGATACCAGTCTGGAAGTTGTCCGAAACGGATGGGTGTTCACCCGTGTTCAATGCTTGGAAACCGTAGTCCCACCATGAAACGAACGCAGGCTTGTCACCGAATTTCATTTCACAAAGATTCGATTCGCTTATCCAAATACCATCGTGTTCATCACAATCATCGTCCGTTGAAACACCTTCGTGGTACTTGTCTTGATCGGCGAGCCATTCATGAGCATCGTTCCAATACTGGCCGTTGAAACCACTTCCAAACGATCCCATGTAGGCACGGCCGCCAAAGGCTTCGTAGTCTCGACTGTCGAGAACAGAAACGCCAAGGCCATCCCAACGCATGATGTCAGGAACGGAGTAATAGAACGATTCGTCCAAGTCGCCTTCTGCTGGAGAATTGCTTGGAATGGCTGAATCCAGACCATATGTGAGTTGCTGTCCAGAGAGCATGATGAGAACGAGAACAACTGCGGAGAACGATGGTGTTCGCCAGACAGCCCGTCGCGCACCAGCAATTCGCTCCGATGGTGTTCGGATACCCGCTCTTCGCCAGTTTCGTACGAGTCCGTCCCAGTCTGCCCACTTCCAGAAACCAACAATTCCTGCGGCTCCCATGATGGCAACGACTGGTGTTGCGTTGAAGAGGAAACGAGCAGCGGTCCAGGACATGTAGGAAGCTGCGAAGATCCAAACGGCAAAGACCAACGAAATTTGGCTTCGCTTGCTGAACGTTCGCCATAGCGAGGTAAGTCCCACTACGAGTGCAAAGACAAACACGATCGGTCCGAAACTCGCGAACATGTATCCACGGTCAGGAGCGTTTGCTTCAGCAACCGTTCCGAAAATCTTGGTCTTCGTGAAGTATCCACCACCAGTGAACAAGACATCCCAAGCGTTGCTGAGGTTGAAGTACTTGAGAACCCATAGAGCCCCTAGGAAAGCAACTGCACCAACTGCAAGCGTACCTAGAACGAGGAGCCATGGCTTGTCACGGAATCCGGTTGTAATGTACATCATAACAACGGTGAACAAGAGGATGAACAGGAACGGCTGAAGGCCGCTTCCATCCAACATGAGGTTCATCTGAGGGTGTGCATAGAACGGTAGGGCAATCAAGAGATTGGTCAGAAGCATGGTCAAGAACAACGTGCTCAAGATTGTCGAGTCACGTCGTCGGAACATGTTGAGAGCAACCTGTGCAGCGTATGCGAGGAACAGAATTGCAGGACCAACGACGAATCCCTTCCAACCAAGGCTTGCAGCACCGAATGCGACACCTGCAAGAACGGCATTGGCCATAGCATACTGTCGCTCTTGTGCAACTGCACCCATCGCTCGAAGCATGTCGAGCGGACGAATCGATGTGGTTCGAACAAGACGTTCTGAACCAGCGTACTTGACCGCACGTAGGTAGAACATGAACCCAATGGCGATGAACAACATAACGAACGAATCGTGGTCTGCTAATCCCCATGTCGAGTGTGTAACGTGAGCAGGCATGAAAGCGATCAGCCAAGCAGCGATGACACCCGCTGCCTTACCGAAGTGGTCTCGTGCAATGGCAGCCACTGGTAGAATGGTCAATGCCCCATAGATAGCAGGGAGGGCAAGCATGCTCCACCAAACTGCATCCTCGCCGAGGAATGGTTGCAAAATCATGGCCCCGATGGCTAGACTCCATGAGAACAATGGAGGACGTGGATTAATTCCACCGATTGGGTAGAATCGATCCGCATCAACGACAAGATGAGCGTTCTGAGCGAGAATGTAATCGACAACGCGCTTCATGTACCAAGGGTCAGAACCACCAGTCATGTCGAATCCGTCGGTTCCAAGAGCATGCATCGATGGGACAGCGTACCACTGTATACGAATGACAAGACCCACAAGGAAGGCGACAACGGTCAATAGACTGGCCCAATGGGCGTTCCAGAATTGACGTGCACCGCTTGGGCGGTGCTCTTCACGGTTGGACCAGCCACCGTATTTCTCGTGGTTTCCGATCAGTGAGATAGCGACACCAACGAAGAACGTGATGGCGAGCCAAATCAATGGAGCCCAAGATTCTTCGAAGGTTTCATTGGTCCAGAATCCTGCTTCCAGCCAAGAACCGATTTGGAAGAGAATCCATAGGGAGGTCAGCGTCATGGCTCGAGTGAACCAACGCTCTGCGACCATTCCAGAAACAATGATGGCGACAATTCCCGTAAGAAGGGCAGAATAGTAGCCAACGAAGCCGTTTGCTTCGACGCCACCTAGGCCACCAAGTCGCAGCCGGTCTGCGACGCTTCCTTGATCGAAATGCCAGATGGTGGCCAAGTGAGCTGCAGCCCAAACAAAGAGGGCGATTTGCAATGGTAGTGCTTGACGATTCCAACCTGATTCGACCGTGTTGTAAGAAAACCATCCCTTGTCGCCTGCTGGATTGAGAACACCACGACCAGCCACACCGACGAGTAGACCGATGATTGGGAACACAGTGAACCATGTGAAGAAGACGAACCCGAGTGCGGTTTCCTGGAACGTCGAAACATCGTACGATTGTCCGCCAGTGAACTCGTATGTGTTTGGAAGATATCCATCCACAGCAGCCGCTGCTGCGATATCGAATGCGGAGTGCACACCGACACCAGCGAAGACAAGCATGGTCATCCATTCGTATCGTTCACGAGTATCCAGCAGATATCCGCCAAAGAGCACTGCAAAGAACGTGAAACCAACAAATCCGTCGGTTTGTGACTCTGCAACTCCTGAACCAACAAGAGCGAGAACAAACATAGCGAGGGAGATTTGTGTTTGAGAAATCGACTCTGGAAGGGATCCTAGTTGACGGAGGATGCGAGGAGTAACGGCCAGGAGACCGGCGACTCCGGTGATGATGACTGGCATCATCGCATCGTTGTTCAGTTCAACATCGATGGACATGAGTCCGTCGACGTAGTTTGCTAGTATTGCAATCAGCACTGCTAGAGGGGCAATAAGCCAACTCAAAACAGGGCGTTGCGAGGTCTTTGATACCTTTTCCATTTTTTTCCCTCAGAGGATTGCTCGACAGCAGCAAGGCTGGAGCGTTTTGGCCACTTTTGACCCTCTTTTAACAATGACGATGAGGGAATAGGGAAAAACGGTGGACGTCATCGAATTTGTGGATTTACAGAGCACGGTGTCCGATGTCGGTTCTGTAATGTGAACCTTCAAGTCGAATGTCCTGCAGACGTTGGTAAGACAAATCATGCGCCTTTTGCAGGGTTTCTGCGACGGATGTGACCGATAGAACACGTCCACCGGATGAGATGAGATTGTTTTCTTCATCCCGAGCAGTTCCTGCATGGCTGACCCAAGTTTCTGACGTATCGCTTCCGTGTCCAGCTCCCTGGATGACTCTCCCTTTGATGGCAGATTGAGGATAACCCTCAGAAGCGAGGACGACAGTGAGTGCATGCTGGGAGTGGAATGCCACCTCGTGGCTGGACAGTTGGTCGTTTGATGCAGCGAACAAGAGTTCGCCAACATCTCCATCAATGAGCGGAAGTGTTACTTGGCATTCAGGGTCTCCAAAACGGACGTTGAACTCAACGACGTAAGGATCACCGTGCTCATCGATCATGAGGCCGACATAGAGAACACCTCTGTAAGGGATGTCCATCGATGATAGGTGAGTAAACATGGGTTCCACAATTCGTTCGATGGTCTTTCGATGGATGGCTTCAGTTACCACTGGAGCAGGACAATACGCACCCATGCCACCGGTGTTTGGCCCTTTATCCTCATCAAATACTCGCTTGTGATCTTGACTTGGCGGGAGGCAAACGTAGCCTGATTTGTCCATAACGACCAACATACTGGCTTCTTCACCAGGCAAGAACCGTTCAATAAGGACGTGCTCATCTGTCTCGATGGATTGCTGAATAAATGCAACGGCCTCGGCACGATCGTCAGTGACGACAACGCCTTTTCCACCAGCGAGTACATCTCGCTTAATGACCCATGGTTCCTTTGAACGTGCCTCAAGACAGGCATCGATGTCGGAAGTAGCACTGAGTACATCGTAGTCGGCTGTTGGAACGCCTGCTGCATCCATGGCCTTTTTTGCGAACAACTTCG
>JAAZUV010000067.1 GCA_018623995.1 Methanobacteriota archaeon | reverse complement strand
TTCGATTCATCAAGCGCTAATTCAATGCGTGTTCGTGGGTGTGGAGATTTGCTCTTCGGGTCGATGGCTTGGCTGTGAATGTGGTGGATGATTTGCTGACGCATGTTCTCGACACGAGCCTTTCGCTGTGCTGTTGTCAGCTGAATTGAACCCTTCTCGAGGATGATGTTGAGAATCGCTTCAACATCCAATGTTTGGAATGTGTTCATCAATGCCTCTTCTGTTGGACGTTCTCCAGCACGAGCATCATGAAAAATCTCATCCATGGCCATGAAGTCATCCAAATCAATGGTGGATGCATCTTCCTTCCATTGTTCGACCAAGTCTGGATCCACCAAGGCTTCGTACCGTTTGCCGCCTTTCTCAAGTCGGGCAAGGACTGCATTATCGAGACTGACCATATGGTCACCTCAGGCTAGTGAATGCTGACTTGATGCTCAATCCTCAAGAGGCTTGAGTCGGTCAAGTTGCTTGTTCACTTCTCCACGGTCGAGGATTCTGTAGCCGTTACCATCAACGACGACAACTTCGACAGCATCTCGATTGAGTTCGGTATCGTTGGCCGAGCGAAGAGCTTCAAGCCCCATCTTCATGGCTGCGTTGAGCGTCATTCCACTCTTCCAATTCTTCTCAAAGTACTCGATGACGGTGTTTCGGTTGCTTCCGATTGCACCTGCGTGGTAGGATTGGTAGGCTCCAGATGGGTCCGTCTCATAGAGATGGATTCCTTCATCGTCGACTCCACCAATGAGGAGAGCGGTACCGAACGGACGAGATCCGCCGTATTGTGTGAAGGACTGCTTAAAGTCACAGATTTTCTTGACCAATACATCGATTGGGACAGTGTCAGCATACGTGATTCTGTTGATTTGGGATTCGACACGTGCTCGAGCAACCAGCTGTCGTGCATCAGCAACGAGCCCTGATGTCGCTACGCCGACGTGTTCGTCGATTTTGAACATCTTCTCGATGGACTCTGGAATGATGAGACGTGATGCAATGCGCTTGTCGCAGACAAGGACAACGCCTTCCTTGAACTTCAATCCAGCCGTTGTTGTGCCTCGCTTGACGGACTCACGAGCGTATTCCACCTGGAACAAACGTCCATCTGGGCTAAATGTTGTAATTCCATGATCGTATCCTCTTCCGCTCGGTTGCATCTATCTCACCAATTCCTTCTCGTCCACGACGCTTTATGAGGGTGATGCTTGACCACCCTATGCTATCCACCTGAAGGACCCATTTGAACACTTGGCTTGTTTTCCCTTAATCTCATGAACTTGATGTTCATGGGTGTATCATGCGAATCGCTGTGCTCAGTTCAGGAGGTAAAGACTCCTCTGCTGCATGGTGGTGGGCCATGTGTCGAGGTTGGGACATTGTTGCGATCGTAACGGTCGAGATACAGGATGGCGACTCACATATGTTTCAAGTCCCATCGACACAATGGGTTGAGGTACAAGCAAAGCTTGCAGAGATACCATGGGTGAACGTCGCAGCGTCAGGTACTGTTGATGACGAAATTCACGCATTGGAGAATGCCTTGTCCGAACTTGAAATCGATGCTGTTGTAAGCGGTGCCTTACGCTCTGATTTCCAAAAGCAACGACTCGAATGCATGTGCCAACGATTGAACATTCATTCGTTCTCTCCACTTTGGCATCAAACGCCAATCGAACACCTTTCAGGTATGGTCAAAGCAGGTTTTGAGATTATGCTTACTTCGGTTTCTTGCGAAGGGTTGGACCATTCATGGCTCGGACATGTGTTGACAGAATCGTCTCTGATGCATCTTCATGAACTCTCCAACAAGCATCGATTCAACGTTGATGGAGAAGGTGGGGAGTACGAGACATTTGTTCTCGGAGGACCGATTTGGTCACGCTCACTTAAGGTCGAAGGTGAAGAACAACACACGGCCTCTCGAGGCGTGTACACCATTCATTCTGTTGTTTGAATGGCTGCACGAGCGAGAGCAACAGCCTCATCAACAATCTCTCCGGAAACACCGATGTGGTTGCTTGGTTCGAACATGGCTTCCAATTCTTCAGCACTGAATGCAGCGGAGATGGCAGGTGTTCGACTACAGACATCAATCAACTCTTCCTTGTTGGCAACAGCTGTAAAGGAGGCTTCTCGGAGAATTTCATGCGCTTCATCCCGTGGAATGCCTCGCTCGACAAGGTCGATCATCACTTTTTCAGCCATGACCAGGCCGCGTTGTGCTCGGATGTTTTCCATGCAGCGCTCAGCGTCAACCCACATATTGGTCAACACTTGGCGGGTCTTGGCAATGACATCCTCGCAGAGAGCGCTGCCGTGGGAGAGTGTAAATCGCTCACTGCTTGAATTCGCAAGATCACGCTCGTGCCAAAGAAGAGCGTTTTCATAGGTTGGTATGATGAACGAACGAACAATTCGTGCAAGACCGGAGGCGTTTTCAGACTTGATTGGGTTCTTTTTGTGAGCCATTGTCGATGAGCCGACTTGCTTCTTAACGTCAAATCCTTCACCGGCCTCCGACAGTTCTGAGCGTTGTAGGTTGCGAACTTCTTGGAGAATCTTCTCACAGGTAGTTGCCATGTTTGCGAGCCAAGACACGTATTCGACATAGCGGTCTCGACCAACAACCTGTGTGGTCGCAAGAGGAACACCAAGTCCGAGATGTGTGAGTATAAGCCGTTGGAGTTCACGTGCATTTTCGCCTTGTGCAGCACCTGTGCCAACAGCACCGAGGAATTTACCCACAGCAATCCGAGGTGTTGCTTCATCAAGGCGAATCAATTGACGACGCATTTCATCAAGCCAAACTGCGGCCTTGAGACCAAATGTGATTGGAACTGCTGCTTGACCATGGGTTCGTCCCAGCATAACCGTGTCACGTTCACGCTCTGCTACATCAGCGCAGACACCTATGAGAAGGCAGAGTTGTTCGCGAAGAAGTACGATGCTGTCTCGGAGTTGCAGTGCGACCGCTGTATCAACAATGTCGTTGGATGTTGCACCGAGGTGAATGCACCAACCTGCATCGCCAGCAGCCTCTGCCATGGCTTTGGTCAAAGCCATAATGTCGTGACGGGTTTCCGCTTCGATCTCCGAGACCCGTTCTTTACGTACAGATTCGGGATTGGAGATGGCAGCTACTGCATTGTAATCGTCTTCCGACACGCGGCCGAGTTGCCAGTGTGCCCAAATGAGCGCACGTTCAACTTCGAGTTGGCGTTCGTGTCGGCCTGATTCCGACCAAATGTGTTTGAAATCTTGGCAGCCGTAACGGTAATCGAGAGGACAAAAGGCCATGATGGAGGCTCAAGAAGAGGCTTCATGAACCTTGCTCAGCGGCAGTTGCGTTCATCTCTTCGCGTGATTCGTCATCTGTTGTCATTGCGTAGCGTACCAAAACCATCGCAAATGCCGTTGAGATAAGGAATGCTACTCCAACGAAGATAGAGAGATTGTACCAGAGCATCGAAACACCAACGAGAGATGCGTAAGCAAACAATTGACAGACATTTGACGCTGTATTCAATTTCTTGACCATGTGACGACTTAATTGCCCATTGTTTTCGAGAAGGAACGTGTAAATCAGGAAATAAATCGCTTGGAACGGCAGTGTTGCAGCAATGATGGTCAAGGCAACTTCACGGATTTGTGTTGGATTTGCTTCTTGTTCCATGCCTTGGAACAACATAATTGCGGTATTTGTACCGAGAAGTGCGGCCATGATGGTCCAACGCTTGTCTTGTGATGAGGTTCGACTCTCGACATTCACCGAGCCCTCACTCATGTGCTAGACTTGTTCAAATCGGGTTTGAAGATATCGCTCACGGACCCCCCGACGAGGCCGATTTCACCAAGTTCAAAGGGATTCGAGCAACTTGATGGCTGCTCCAGTGATCGTTGCAACAATGAAGAGGAGGATCATCATGCCAACTGGACCGTATTGGTTCGCATCGTTGATGGCTGTTTTGAAAAAGCCGTCACGAGAGACAGCCTGACCAAAACTGTCGGCTTCTTCGTATGGTGGTGGATCCCTCCTTGGAATGCGCTCTCCTTTTCGGACCTCTCCGGACATAACCCGACCATCGAGCGGGAGGTCATGAGCATTTTGCATGAACGAAGTCAAATCATAGGACTCATTGCACAAACCATGGCGCAGCGATGGTCGATGGATTTGACAGGAAAACGCATCCACCTTTCCGTCGAGGGTGGATGTGGTGGAACAACATTTGGCCTTCACTGTGCTGTCAATGAAATTCAATCAGGTGGTCGGGTCTTGTGGGCTTCACCAGAGATGCCAAACGCTACACGATTCTCCCAACTATTTGCATCCTTGAATATCGTCGAATCGAGTCGATTCCATGCCATGAATCTCATTGGTGCAATGGATCGTTGTGTTGACGCAATCGTCGAAGCGGAACACAGCTTGCCAAGAGTCGGACTCGTTGTCTTGGACGATTGGTGCAACCCTACTGGGCGTATCGAGAAAGAGCCTCTTGCTGCAGTTATCGACCTAGCAAAGCGAATCCAACCTGAGACAACGCTTCTTCTTATTTCTAAGTCGGGAACAGATGTTACGGGTTCTAAAGAAGCCTATCGTTCTCGTTCAAAGTCGGAATTTGAACAAGAGGGCTTCGATATTTGTGGTTTGTACGCAGATCAAAAGAACGTTGTTCACCTTGATTTCAATGGTGATGTTCAAGGCTTTAGAATCGAAGAATCAGGCTTCTTCGTCTGAATCTTCGCCAAGGAGTTTTGCCATTTCTTCGAGTGCTTCCTCATCAGGCTCATCAAAGCGTTGCGGATGGCGTGCACCGCCTTCCAACGTGTCTTCACCTGCAACCTTTGGCGCATGATTCTTTAACATGTTTTCACGATTTTTTCGAGCCCTCATCGCGACGAAGATCATCATTCCAATGAATGCAAGAATGAGAATTGCAGTTGTGACATTCTTCGTGGCTTCGTCTGACATGGCACTATGTTGGACTCGCCGCTAAAGATTGTTTTGGATACTTGGGGCGTTAACCAAAGGTTTGGCGAGATGCCTTCTGGAAGACGCTGGAGGTTGAATCCATTGATTCACAGGTAGTCGGCGAGGGGTTTCAACCCAACGATCATCCATCTTGAATCCGCATTTCTTGCATCGCAATCCTTGGTGCTTGCCCATCGATGTCATGGATTTGTCGCAGGTTGGGCATGCTGGTCGGTGTTTATGAGGTACAAGTTCTTGAATTCTCATGAATTCAACATGAATGGATTGATCCGGTGCCAACAGGCCCTTGCACTCGATGACGTCTCCTTCATGGAGTTGCTGGCTAATCGTTGCAATCTGACCAGATTCCTTGAATGCAAGAAATCGGTGCTCGGAAGTATGAATGACGGTGTGGCCGCCTCGTCGAACTTCGATTCTCTCAACACGACCCTCAATGGAATGATCCAAATGATCGTTCGTAGCTTGATTTGTCTCAAAGACAAGCGAGCCGATGACGGGTTCTGTGTTTGGTGCGTCCAGCAAGATCTGTAGTGCTTCCATTGCAACGTCCTTCGTCCATGCACGAATACCAAACAAAACTGGAGAAACTCCCCTCGGTGCCAAAAGAGAGCTGCCCAATCGGTCATCTCGACAGAGGAACGTTCCATCCATCTGGTCAACGTGTTCAATGGCATGCTTATCCAACTGTCTCAAACCATTGGTCGAGGGTTCTCTCCAGGCAATCGCTTCGTATGTCGATTCATTGGCAGGCCAGAGAACTGCAAGTGTGGCTCCAATTCGACCATGTCCTCCCCACGATTTCGTTGGGATTGGTAGATGTTGAAGATTGAGTTCTTCGCTGAGTCCCTTTCTATAGATTTTAGAATCGCTGATTGATTCTGAAAACCAGACCATTCCGGGGTCAGAGGGATATTGCTCTCGGTCATTATGTTGGCTCGTTTGAACGATTCCTTTCAGCGGAAGGATATGGTTTCTCCAATAGTTTTCCAAGAACACGAGTAATCCTTGTTCGTCTTCTGTGTTTAATTCAACAGCAACTGCAGCATTCCCCCGTGTCCGTCGTTGAGCAAACGGCCACAAGCGAACCAATCGGGTTTGACCAGCAGTGACATGTTCTGGCAGTGCTTGAATAAGGTGGAATAGAACTTCTGTGGTGCAACCACCATGCAATGAATCTGTGTCATCCAATCCGAGCCAACCGATGTTACCACCTCATCGGGTCATAGAAATCGCCGTCATCGTCATCATCGAGCACTCGCTCAATCACCTGCGGTAAGCCCAATCGATCCGACACTTCGAACGTTCGAGCACCCACAGCCCATCCTGCCCCCATGTCCGATTTCCGATCACCAATCATGGCATCCAATCGATGCCATGCATCAGGTTTAGGGCCTGACCAGTCAATCCTTCCGTTGACTTTCCGTTCATTGCGCAGCAGATTGTTTCCTTGAACCAACATACCTGGCCACGGTTTTCGACATCCACAACGATCTCTTGTGCGGTGTGGACACGTCATAATCACGTCAATGATGGCATTCTCATCTTCTTCGAGAAGTTGCTTGCGAAGTTCTTCATGAATGGTGTGCAACCGTTCAACCGTCCACAGTTGACGCATGATCGGTGATTGATTGGTAACCACACAGATAGCGTAGCCTTTGTTACGCAACCGAGCAATGGCTATACCACTTCCTGGAATGATGTTCAGTTCGTACGGGTGGTTGACGTAGCCATTGCGGCCATAATTGAGAACACCATCACGATCGATAAATGCGATTGGCCCTGAGGCCGAACCAGAACCATCGATAATGGGTCCTTCCATGCACATTCGAGTTCCACCCAGTTGTTGGACTTAATGGGCAAACGTTTCTATGAGCGCCCGTTCTGGGAATGGCATGTTCCTTTCCAAGGAGGTTGCCACCATCGCTGGTGCACTTGGGATGGTTTTTCTCGCCATTTCATGGCACAGGCGCCACAACGAGGGTGTTTCACGACTTGCTCAGTTTGGTTGGGTCCTCGTTGGACTGTATTTCTTCAACGATTCGTTGTATTACTTTGAGCTCGAAGATCTCGTTCTCACCATCATGACTGCACTTGCTTTGCCGATTGCAGTTGCATTGGTGATTGCAGAAGCCCGCTCCTTGACAGAACGTGATCGAGCAGCACTCAATTGGGCACGTGGTTGCGTTGCATATGCAGGTGGTCCGTATCTTCTCGTCGCGCACATTCCATGGCTTTCCGTCTTAGCGATATGGTTCGTAGCATCCCAAGTTGCAATGTTCCTTTCGTTCACTGGAACGGT
>JAAZUV010000009.1 GCA_018623995.1 Methanobacteriota archaeon | reverse complement strand
GTGGGAACACCTTCTACCCGAAATAGAACAACAATATCACCGTCATTCTGGTGCCTTAGAGCGATGGAATGAAATCAAGAAGTTGTGGAATCACCAGGATGCTACAATCGACCGAATTGCTGGAAAGATAGAACACACGGATGCCTTTTTGGATAAAATCGATGCATTGGAGCAGCAATGGACTGAAAAGGAACTTCAAGGCGCTTCTCTGATTGAACGGTGGGAACAATTCGGATTTGATATGGATGTCTGGCGATACAAAATGACACATGATCCACGCCAAGGCCTTGAAGAATTGAATCTTCAACTCCCTCTTTACAACCGAGCAAATGAACTGCTTGAGGGTATGTTACAACTCGACACCTCTCTTGGAGGTGAAGAAGAAGCTGAGAAACGTTCCACCATCCTTCGCACTATGGATTTGGACGACGATTTGCTCGACGAGATGGAGCAATGGTTGAGCAAGAAAACACTACGCAACACACGCCATCGACGCATGCTCCAAGCAGAATGGGAACGAGCAGGCCGTGCAGGTAAAGTCGATTTGGAAAAGACGTTTTCTGATTTACATTCCTTCGAACATGCCGTTGCATCGATTGAGCATCAGTCACAACATTTCATTGCAAGTGGCGTGACTTCTCACGCCATCGAGCGAACCAAAGCAGAGTTGTTACGTCTTGAGGGACGCGGTTGGAACATCACAGAATTGCTGCAACTTCTCAATGAACAAACGGATGCTTTCTTTCAACAGTTCCCTAAAGCAATGGAGGCCATGTCACGTATCGTAGCAACACAACGTAGAATCGCCAATCTCGATTGGCGACGTGATGTGCATCGTGCTGGTGAAATTAGCTTACATGTTCGTAACCCATTGCAATTGGTCAAAATTGAACAACAAATTCCAGCATTGATTCGTCATCTTGCAGACCGAGAGATCGAAGATGAAGCGTATACGTACACATCCTGGCTCCCCGAACAACGCCCAGTCCTTGTTCCTCGTGAACAATCTCTGATACGAAAAGTGCCTGCAAAGGCCCAACCTCAATCAACACTTGAAGAAGCACATGAAGCCATGCTTGAAGCCATGGATAGCGAGCCAGTAATGGAAATTGAAGACGCAGAAATCATGCCCAATGAAGCAACTCCAGAGGAGTTGCGACAACCAGATACAAAGCACCTACACGATGATGGTGTATCAGATGAGGAATTCTTTGCAGATGATAAGTGGTCGGTCGAGCGTTGGAGATGGTGGCGTGAACGCCAAGAAGAAAATGAGTTGAAGTTGGCAAGAAAAGAGGCGGAAGAAATCGCCAATTCAGTGAAAACAACCACCGCCTCAGTGAATGAACACATAATCATAGAAGAGAAGAAAGCAGTTGTTGCACCAGTATCAACTTCAGTCGTAGAAGGCGATTTAACCTCCTATGAACGCCTTCTTCGTCTCATCGGTTTATCGGAAGAGGCAGATATTCTCGCTGGTTCGGGAGATGTTTCTGTTGTACGAAGAGCATTAGCGTCGCATGTTGGTCGTGAACCTCGTGATGTTCGAGTTGATCGATTGCTTCGGTTGATGTTGCGTCTTCTTCCTCAAGGCGACCAAGGAGATGGTGAACGATCCGAGATGATTGATTCTATTGTAGAAATTCTTCCGAAGTACAATCAATGGGTTCGAATGCGCCTTGAAGCAAGACATATGGGGGCATCCGGGACATTCTTTGAGGATGCAAATCGTTTGGGCACAGCGTTGCAGAGGGTACCTGGGCCAGGTGTTCGGGTACCCCTATATGCAGATACATATCCACTTCCTGAACCATCGAACCTGAACGAATTACGCCAACAAACAGACCGGCTGATTCAATCGATGCATCGCCCAGCTGCCGGCGGAATCAACTGATTACGACAATTCATCAAGAAGCGCGTTTTGTTCTTCTTGTGAAATCGTAGGTTCATCACTCGGTGTTGCCTGGACTGCGATTCGTGGAGCTTCAGGCATTGGCATGTCGAGTGGAATTGGCTGGTTCATTCCCGGCGGCCCTGTTGGAAGAGGAGCCATTGGTGGAGGTAGTGGTGCGGGGAGTGGTTGCGGCATTACAGGAGGTGGCGCAGGGCTTGGCGGACCCACAGGTGGTGCGAGTGGAGGTGGGAGTGGAGCCGGCATAGGTTCTGGAGGAGCAGGTGCGGATGCGGGCGGCCCAACAGGAGTCGGCATTTCCTGTACGGGTGTTTCATTCACAACTGCTTCTGTCGTTTCTTGAGCAACTGACACAGGGGCCATTTCTGGTGCTTGTAGTGGTACAATCTCGACTGGTGCAGCAGGCTCTGGCAGCTGTGCAATTGGTTGTTCCATGACTGGAACGATTGGTGTGCGAAGTTGCTTGTGCACTTCGTTGATCTCGGAGATGTCAAGTTGGCCGGTTCGCATGTAATCCGCCATCGTCGGACCAATCAATGCCATACTCGCTCGGAATCCAGGCGTGAAGATGTTCCAAGTGCCTAACCCAATCTCATGAGAATTACCACAAGACGAAAAGATAAGCCGATGCCTTTCGAGATGTGTTGGAAGGAATTTCAACCCAACCAGGAACAGACCGAGGCCCAAAACGATCGGCGTTAATCCTTGAATCATCATGAGAAGAAGACCCACCAGTGTGAACCCTGCAGAAAGTCCAATCTCAATCGAGGTTGGTTTTTCGATAACATGTTGAAAACTTGTTAGTTCAGCATCCATCGCCAATTGTACATCAATTCGTGGAATACCATCTTGGTGCAGTGTTGTTTCGACCACTCGAAACAGACCATCTCCAACAACAATCGATGTTGATTTGAGACCATCTTTTGACTCAGAGAGAGGGAATTCATCAACATCTTCATGGTTGTTGTGAAACAATGGCTTTGCTCGAATCGGTAAAGCGAGTACATCCATCATCTCATACTGGATTTCTACTGGTTCTTCATTGATTTCTTCCTCGAGAACGTCTTGTTCTTCGATTTCTTCCGAAGACGCAGAGTCGTTCTCCATAACATCACCTTATTGGAACAATGAAATGAACGTAACGGAATCAACGATGGGTTTCAGAGAACCACGACTTTGCGTCACTCTTTGCGTCAAAACCCTTTCCTGGCTTTGTTCCCACAACCGTAGCAATTGAAGCTTCAGCAGCGATTTCCTGAATGCGGTCACTGATTGGGCCATTGATGATCAATGCTTGAACACCCTCGGTTCCAGCAGCCGATTTTGCGATTGAACCTGCACCCATCTCTTCGCTGACTGAGCCATCAGCGAGAACAAACATTGCCTTGTTCTTTCCGAGATTGTCTTGATGGTCGAACATCTCTTGAATTTCAGCAGGAGCCATTTCGGATTCATAGACCTCGTCCATTTCTTCAACCCACTCGTCACTGGATCCACCGTGTTTTTTCTCATCCTCTTTATCCTGTGCCGCCATTGTCTTTGCAAACTTGGCAGCGTCGACCTTCATTGAGAGTGTCTTAGTGATGGTTTTCTGAGGCAATAACTCCCATTCTTGTCCAACAGGTGCCTGTGCAACAAAATCAACCTTCAGAATGGCATTGAGTTGTCGGAACAACATCTCGCCACCACGGTCCCCGTCGATAGCGAGGGTAACGGATTGCTTACCGTTGGCTAAATCGATGAGCTCCTGCTTGATGTTGCCTGCACCATCGGCGCTGATGGCATTCTTGACACCGCAGTTGAGCAAGTTGATGACGTCATTTCGTCCTTCAACAATGATGAGCGAATCTGAGCTTTGGATGTTTGGACCACAGGTCAATCCGTGGAAGTTTGTAGCAGTTCCAACCGTAAGAACGGATCGAACCTCTTCAACAACGGTTTTGCTTGCTGCTTCCCCTGAGTTAACCAATGCGAGAAGAAGCTCCTTGGCACGGTCGACAACAGCGGTTCGCTTTGTTGCACGGACGTCGGAGATTTCGACAACACTGATTTTCGCTTGGCATGGACCGATACGGTCAATGGTCTCCAATGCGGAGCCGATAATGGCCGTTTCGACATTATCCATGCTGCTTGGAATAAGAATCATTCCGTGCACTTTACCGCCCTTTGTTTCCATTTCGACATCAACGTGGCCAACACGAGCCGTTCGTTGCAACTTGCGTAGTTCGAGCTCATCACCGAGCAAACCTTCGGTTTGACCCATGATGGCGCCAATGATATCCTTACGCTGAACGGTGCCATTGACCTTAATATCAGCCTTGATCATGTATTTCATTGCTTTTCCTTGTTTATTTCCTGAATTGTTTCTTCGAGACAAATTAAATCCTCCTTTCGGCCTCCTCACAGTCGGCTCATAATCCCAAAAGGGGACGCAGTGCAACGGTTTGATGAAAACACCAAGCCAAGTGAATGTGATTCAGCAGTATACGCTATCGCCTTCACCTTTTCAATCCTGTGGACAAAAACCCGCCCAACTTCGTGTTTCATTCCTTAGGAAGAGAAGAGGAACGTTCAATCAGATCGCCTTGCATTTTTTCGCTAAGGAACGGTAGATGAGGATCCTCATCACCCATCGTATTTTTCCATGAATCCATAGCTCTGGCCCATATTTCTTCATCAGCATTCCATTCGAGCCAGCGTTCAACAAAAGCGACATGTCGCTGCACTTCTTCATCATCAGGAGCCATTTGTTTGAGGAGCATATTGGTTTGAGCAAGAATAAGCCCCATTGGAGGTGAAATGAGGTAGACTCCGAATGGATTTCGTTCGGTTGAAATCGTCAAGTGTTCCTTCCAAAGCCCAAGCCCCACGTCGTAAATGTAACCGATCAACAAGACGCTGAGGAGCACAAGTACGCCGATGGACATGAGTCCAACATACGTCGATGGAATACCAAGAATCTCATTTGAGAAACAGAGCCCACTGCTGCATCCTTCCTCAAATCGCCACTTGACGTATGGCCAAATGAGCAATGTGAGTGTCGTTGTCCAGAACACCATCGAAATGACGGTTTGAGACTGCTGGAGGCGCCAGTATTGGCGCATGATGACCTTCTTCATTGAACGACGCTATCTTGCAACCCTTATGGATTCAACCCTTTCTATACGCGTTGAAGGACGTCTTTTGGGAAAATGCATGACATCGACGTGATTAAATAATCAACTTCAGAGCAAGCATCGCTAAAGGTTGCGATGAGATGGGTGTGTTCGATTTCGTTCGGAACCTTCCAAACAAACTCTACATCGCTTTGCTGATCAAGAAGCTCGAATTTCATAACCGTGTTAGCAAGAAATCAATGCTTTCTGAGACAGGGCCAACACTTTCGATGACGACGTATGGAGTTCGCTTTCAAACAGCACACGTCTCGCTCGAAGCAATCGCTCGTGGGCACGTTCGACCTTCAAGAGCAGTGCTTTTCGTCGATGATGAAGAACTCTACGATCAACCTACAAACGGGCTCAAGCGATTGATGAAGCGTGGCTTGGAGATTCAGCTGGTTGAGAATTTTGGGCCACATACGAAATACTATCCATTTCTCGAATTGGTTGAGGATTTCGACAGACCGCATGCGACAGGAGATGACGATCACATCTACCCAAAGTGGTGGCTGAAGGGCCTTTCAGATTCGATGCAACAACGCCAAGATTGCCTTCACGCCTACCGGGCTCATTGCATTCGATTAAATCAGGAAGGAACAGAAGCATTACCGTATCTTCAATGGGGGCCAGGCATTACAACAGCGCCTTCCAATCTCAATTTTTACACTTCTTCCATGGGAGAAATCTACAATCCAGATTTTCTTCGAACGGCAAAACAACGTGGCCGAGCATTCTTGGACTGTTGTCCCAAAAACGACGATCTCTGGCTGACATCGCTTGCGATAGAGAACAAGGTTCCGATTGCACTTGTTGATGGAATGAACCGAACGTTTCCTGCGATTCCAGCTTCTCAACAATTGACTTTGGAAGCAACAAACGTGTTCGGTGGATACAACGATGTACAAATCCGAGACACGTTTACGGATACGATTCTCGAACGACTCAGAGAATTGGAACAGGAACAAGGTCTACGGTAATCCTCCTTCCAACGATGAATAAATCTCCAAAAACACGAAAATTCTTCGCGTGGGTTCAAGAAGAGGTTCTCCCTACGTCAGCCCGTGTCCGCCAAATCCGTTCACCGTCTGGCTGCGTTTCGCAGTACGATTGAGGTGATGCTACTCGATGGTGTTCTGACACGCGAGGAGAAACGCCTGATTATTCGTCTTTCTTCATGCCTGAAGCTTGAACCACATCAGCCTGCAGAGGTCTATCAAGCCATCATGGATGGCGTCAAGACAGAGGACGGAGACCTCCTTACAGCCGAAGAACAACATGAAGTCTACAAAACGGTGTTCGAAGTCGCCATTATCAACGCTTCACTATCAAAAGATGAATTCCGAGTCATGGCCCATTTGCGAGATCTTTTCGCAATCGATGATGATGAACACAACCTCGTTGAAAGCGAATTGAGAGACATGGTCAAAGAGCGGTTTGAGGATCCGAACATGGTTGAAAAAACACTCAACACACTTCGTGACTCTGTCCGAGTTGTCACAACTTTGTTCGACAATGTTCGAAAAAAGAACAACGGTGAAACGCGATGAAGGCAACTTCACTGGACGACTACTTGGATGGTTTTTCTTCATTTCCAAAACGACGTAACAAGCGTCTTGCAATGCTACGTGAGGCGTACACGTATGGTGTTCCGGGGATGATTACGAAGTCGATGACGGACCGTCTGGCTCAATCTGGACATTACACATTTCACATCGGAACACCAGATCCTGAAATGAGGCGTATTGCATCATGGATGCTTACACATGAAAACAACAGAACAACCATTGCAAAATTTATTCCAAAAATATGGAAGCGCGGTGGTCGTGAAGATCTCAAACTCGTCGGACTCCTTCTTGCAAATATGTCGGATGAAGAATTAGGTGAAAATGGTTGGACTGTATTTCTTCAGCTCGTTCAAGAGCGAGTATCGGTTGAAGTGTTCCTCGAAACAGCCGAAGAATTCCTTCGCGGAGGTCGCGAACTCCCGGATGATGCTTGGATTCGAGATGCAGCCGCTCAGAGTCAAACTTGGGCACAACTGATGATTTTGCTCCTGTCACTTGACGAAAAACGAACAGCGAACCACGAGAACCTCCTCAAAGAAACGGCAAGAGGAGGAGAACTCTTCGAACGTATACGGCAACGTCTCATCCAACGACTACCTTGATGGGCCTTGAATCGGTCGATGCATTATGGCTGAACGATTCCTCCCTACCGAAGATCCTGTGCTTGAACAGGTTCTATCATGGACGGTTGAACGCGATGCTCGAGATGTCCGACGTCTCCTAGAATGGTTGCCACAGGCACGATCAAATCGCGAGCGGCAAGCACTTCTCGACCGAGTTCGAGATTTGCTTGATGAATTGGAGCAAGCCATGTCAGCCTTGGATGGACTTGTGTGAGCGTCATGCCCTTGCTTTGCTTAATTCTAGCTGGGGGAAAAAGCACTCGAATGGGAGAAGACAAGGCTCTACTTTTCGACTCTGTTAACGCTCTCACAGCCATTCTCGCTTCTCGAGACTGTCGTGTCATTGTGGCCTGTGGCGGTAAAGAGCGCGCTGCGCTTTTCCATGCTGAATGTTGGTTTGACCCGGACGATTCAACCACCCTTGGAGAGGTTGTGCATGCTTTTGTACAACAACATGATGAAGAAATTCAATTATTTCCTTGTGATATGTACAACCTCAACAATGAAGCAATTGAAGTGATATTGGCGCAACCGCCAGGCGTCCCGGTCGATATGAATGGACAAGATCAGTATACATTAACGCGAATTCCTCAAGGATGCGATCTCCCCATTTCCAAGAGTTTGAAGCATCTCTTTTCGCAACTTGACAGAAATCAGATGGGGTCGCTTGGAGGCCGCCTCGAAAATTTCAATTCCCCAAATCAAATTGAACACCGGAACAAATCGAATCAATGACTTCCGGGTACAATTGATGTTCTTCGACTTGAATACGTTTTGCAAGTTGAGATCGCGTATCCGTTGAAAAAACAGGCACTCGTCGTTGAGCAAGTATTGGGCCAGTGTCCATTCCTGCATCGACAACATGCACGGTGCAACCACTTACACGAACGCCAGAGGCGAGGACATCTGTGTGCGCATCTTTGCCGGGGAATGCTGGTAACAAAGAGGGGTGGATGTTGATAATTCGGGGGAAAAATCTCTCAACAAAATTAGGGGACAGCAGGCGCATGTATCCAGAGAGCACAATCAAATCGATGTCTGCTTCATCGAGTTGGATGGCAATGCGCTGCTCATGTTCCCGACGTCGCTCTTCTCTAGGGAGAGAAGTGTCCAGGGTTTCGATAAGAACGGGAACACCGTGTTGTTCTGCATATTGAATACCTCCAGCATCCTCTTTATCCGTAACACAAAGCACTGTTTTGTGGGTGCATTGGGAACTGCCCTGATGACTCAGAAGCGCATTCATTCCAGTACCAGAGCCCGAAAAGAAGACCGCTATACGAAGTGGATTGTCAAGTGTTCCGACTTTTGTTAACAGCTGACTTCCCCCCATGTTTCATCCCAGTGGCTGCTTAATTTCAGTCCTTTCGATTGTTCAATGCCCGCCCCCATTCCTTATGAGTATCAATTCGCACGGGTGACATAGGAAGTGAGGTAATGGAGGGCCAATCCAATGAAGCCACCACACTTTCAGCCGCCCTTCAAGGCCTCTCAGACGAAGAGATTCTTGAATTCATACTGGATATGCACAAGCCCTCCAAGAATCCAATCGTACGCTGGTTATGGACTGGACTGGGCAGCATCTTCGTTGTTTTTGCTGCAATTGGAACGATTGTTCCCGGATGGCCAACAACGTCGTGGCTCGTAGCCGCTGGATTTTGTTTCGGACGATCATCGAGACGAATGTTTCGTTGGCTCCTAACGAACCGTCTTTTCGGTAATGCACTCCTAGAGTACTACAAAGCAGGTCGAGCATTACCTCTGCATTCAAAGATCATCATTATTGGAATCATTTCTCTAGTTTCGGCATTTTCCATCTACGTTGTAACGAAACTCGGCGACCCAGGTTTCGGTCAAGCAACCATCGCCATCATTGCATTGATTGGGATTTGGTTTGTCGGATGGAAAGTTCCAACCGTGCAATTGCAAGTTCAGCCGAATTAGAGCTCTTTCAAGTGCGTTGCAAGCCGATTTGCAATCGAAGTGCCTACATCGGTACACGATGCAGTACCGCCTAAGTCATAGGTGAGTGACGTTCCATCCTTGAGGTGTTCTGCAACGCTCTGGTCAAGAATCTTTGAGACATTCAACAAGTCGTCATCGTTGGATCGGCGTGCGAGCCAATCCAACATCATCTGGACAGAATTGATGCTTGCAATCGGGTTGACCTTGTTCAACCCAGCGTGCTTTGGTGCAGATCCATGAACAGGTTCGAAGAAAGCGTGATCATCGCCGATGTTTCCTGATGCGGCCATCCCCATTCCTCCTTGAAGAACTGAGGCCAAATCGGTTGCAATGTCGCCGAACATATTGGAGGTAACAACAACATCGTAGAACTCTGGTGTACGCGTCAACCATTGTGTGAATGCGTCGATGTATCCGTAGTCTTTCTCAACATGAGGATACGAACTTGCAACATCATCAAACGTTCGTCGGAACAACTGGCATCCACGTGTCACATTGCTTTTGTCAATGCAGGAAACACGAGCCTTCCCATCCACGGGAGCTCCGTTCCGTGTATCGCAGATATCGAATCCCATCTTGATGAGTCGCTCTGAACCGTGCGAAGAAATTGGTCGTGGGTCGTATGCAACCTCGCCATGAAGGCCAGGGAAATCAATTTCAGGAGGCTCGTATCCTTCAAGCCCTTTCGCTCGTTGAGCACTTCGGTGGAGCAATGAGTGATAGAGCCCTTCAGTGTTCTCACGAAGAATAACCATGTTCACCATGTCTGGGTCCCAAATGTTGGTGAAGCGACCGTGGACCTTGTGAGGAACGCCTTCATACAGACGAATTGGTCGAACATTGGCGTACAAATCCAATCCGCTGCGCATGCCGAGGATGACAGATCCTCCAGCAAGATCACCGTTTGGCAGTCTCGCTCCCGGGTAACCAATAGCACCCATGAAAATTGCATCTGCATCATCTCGACAGAATTCAAATGAACCTTCAGCCCATTCTTCACCGGTTGCGAGGTAGTGCTGTCCCCCACATGGAATCACGGTCTGCTCAAACCCGTGGTTTGTGTGCTCTTGGATGGTGTCCAAAATACGCTGGGCCTCGACCGCTACTTCCTTCCCTGTACCGTCGCCGGGAAGCACCGCAATGACGTGGTCGCTCATGGTTCTTCGACAAGTCAATACTACATGAAGGAGACGCCAATCTCCTATGCCCGCTTCAATGGCGGAACAACCGATGGCCGGTAAAGAGCATGGAGATTCCGAGTCGATTTGCGGCATCAATGACTTCCTGATCTCGGATTGAACCACCTGGTTGAACAATAGCGGAAGCACCTGCTTGTGCTGCCTGCTCAAGCCCATCTGCGAACGGGAAGAATGCATCGCTTGCCAGAACGCATCCATTGGCTCGTTCGCCTGCGCGACGAGCGGCAATCCGAACAGCTTCCACACGGCTGGTTTGACCCGGGCCAATACCTACGGTTGCCAAACCTTGAACCATGACGATCGCATTTGATTTCACTTGCTCACAGACGCGAACAGCGAACTTCATTGAATCAATTTCGACATCAGATACACTCTTTTCGGTAACGGTTTTTGCAGACTTCCAATCGATGATTGGGGCCTCCTCAGTTTGAACAATCCATCCACCTTCGATCTGCTTCAGGACGCGCTTTCGTTCGAGGGGGGCAAGTCGATCATTGGGTGAATCGATGGTGAGGAGGCGGCGGTTTCCTTTCTGCATGATGAATTCCTTCGCTTCGGGAGCGTATCCAGGAGCGATGAGAACTTCGATGAACAAATCGGCCATTGCTTCGGCTGTATCAAGGGTGACAATTTCGTTGAAACAAATGATGGATCCAAAAGCAGATTCTGGATCACTTGCCAATGCATCTTTGTACGCATCGACCTGACGTGCAGCGAGAGCGACACCACAGGGATTGTTGTGTTTAACGATGACACATGCATGTGGCGTGTCTGGCCATTCATCGGTTGAGAGTGAACGACACAATCTGAGGGTAGCATCAGCATCCGAATAGTTGTTGTACGACATCGCTTTACCGCCTTCAACGCGTGCAGTTACGAGCGTCGAATGGTTTCCATGGGCATCATCATCAACAAAGAGAGCTGCGCTTTGGTGAGCGTTTTCTCCATAACGCAATGTTTCCATCTTCATGGATGAAGCGAGCAGTGTTTCATGGAAGCGGGCAGATTGTTCAGCAACAGAATCGAAGGCTTCAGGAACACCGTTCCATCGACCGTGAAGAGTGTTGGCTATCGCCACATCGTACGATGCCGTGTGTTGGTATGCAGTGAGAGCAAGCGCTTGTCTTCGCGAAATTGGAACACCTGAAGGATTGCCTTCCGATTGTTCCAAATCTTCAATGATGGAATCGTAGTCATCCGGATTGCAACAAATGATGACGTTTGCATGATTTTTTGCTGATGCACGAACCATGGTTGGCCCACCAATATCGATCATTTCGAGCAAAGCATCCTTGTCAAGTGGAGGATCTGCGGCTGCTGCAGAAACAAATGGGTAGAGATTGCATGCGACAAGAGCGATAGGCGTGTACTGCAGTTCTTCCATACCGATTCTGTCTTCTTCCTTCTGAAGTCGTGCGAGGAGTGGGCCGTGGATGGCCGGGTGAAGCGTTTTTACTCGACCATCAAAAATTTCAGGATGCTGTGTAACATCTGAAACGCTCATGACCTCAAGTCCGGCTTCCTTCAGTTTGCGTGCAGTCCCTCCAGTTGATATCAATTCGAATCCGAGATTGACCAGTGAAGTTGCAAATTCGACGATGCCAGTTTTGTCCCATACGCTGAGTAATGCGCGAGGTTTTCCCGAGTCCATAGTTGCACCCGTTATCGACCTCTTGTATGTCTTTGTTATCAAGCATGTGATGAGGCCACTTGCTCAATCGCCACGGGATGAGATGACCTGGTCAACTCGAAGAAGGCCGCAAGCAGTCTCAACAGCTGCTTGCAATGCGTGGGAAACGGTCGAGGAGGAGAGCAGAACTCCATTGATTTCCCCAATACGCCCGTCCTTACAGACGCCGAAACGATCGGACTTGTTTCGATGCGCAGCACGCAGTTGGAGCAAGGTATCGATTTGATCTTCTCCAGCATTGAGGGCGAGTGTACTTGGAATTGTTTCAAGCGCCCGAGCAAATCCTTCGATGGCTAGGCGTTGACGTCCAGAGACGGATTCTGCCCGTTCTCTCAAATGGAGTGCTGCAGCGATGTGGAAGGACCCTCCACCGAGCACTGTTCCGGGTTGATCGATAACAGATTCAAGCGTCCGTAGAGCATCGTACATAGCCCGAATGTATTCTTCAACAGCAGCACCTTGCCCGCCACCAACATCAATGGTGACAAGACCAGACGTTGGACCGACGTCCACAACGAGTCGAGTACGACGACCGTCCTCTCGTTCAGATACATCGACGTTCGCTGATTCGAGCGAACCAAGACTTTCTGCTGTTGCATCATCAAGGTGGTTGATGAGTGTCGCACCTGTGGCGGCGGCGATGTCTTCAATTCCATCATCTTCCATCATTCCAACAAGAAGGATTCCATCGTTGTTGCAAGCATGTTGAATGCGCTCGTCAACTTCTTTTGAGGTGAAGATGGCTTGTGCACCGGATTGTTTGAGGAGATTGATTTTTTCTTGGATCAGTTGTTCTTCGGCGTCTAGGAACGCAAGCATCTGCTCAGGTCGTTCAATCTCAATTTCAGCATCTCGCTTTGTTTTCTGTATTGTCAGTGGACATGTCAAGGCGAGGACATTGCAAGGTTGGTTGATTGTTGGTGTCCGTTCAGAATCAAACTTCTTGTCGATAACAACGCCTTTGATCAATCGTGTTTCTTGGAGTGAATCATGGCCTCGCTTTGTCATCCGAACATTCTCTGCTCGAACAGGTCTGCCGCTGGATTGAATGGTCATCATGCATTCGACCAAGAGTTGTGCTAAGGCATCCCCGCCGGCTTCAGCGGATTTCCCAACCATGGCTGTTTTTGCCACGGATTGCAATGCATCCTTACTTACATCTTCCATCGAGCGCTCATCAAGAAGGTTGAGTGTTTCAACAATCGAATCTTGGTAGGCCTCGACCAATACGAGAGGATGGACGCCTCGTTCGAGCAAACGACCCGCCTCTTTCATCAATTCACTTGCAAACAATAAGCAACCCGTGACACCATCGCCGCATGCATTTTCTTGTGACTCAGCGAGTTGAACGAAGGCCTTCGCTGCAGGATGCTTGACGAGTAAATCTGCGACAATTTTTGCACCGTCGTTCGTAATGGCATTCTCTCCATTGGTTTTGTACATCATTTTGTCCAAACCGTTGGGGCCAAACGTGCGTCGAAGAATGTCTCCAAATGCAACAGCGGCCCCTACGAGTTTCTGGGTGACTGCTACGCCACTGGTGACTGAAGTTGTTGGCCGGACGATAACAACAGGAGCACGACCTGAACCATCGTCCTGCTGCGCCATGATTCACGGGCGTGACCGTTCCTCAAGAAGTCTCCTTCTCAGCGACGACGGCCTTTTCGTGTCTTTTTGGAGCGTCCATGTTGCTCATATGCACGGCTCTGATACGCTCTTCGATCCTGGTCATCACTCCAAATTGAGTGTTCTGAAACATCATCGGAATCGGGCATATCGTCGAGTGACTCAATGGTCAATCGCAAGCCTCCAAGTTGATCTTGCAATGCACGAACATTGTCTCCACCGCGACCAACGAGCGTCGAAATCATATTACTCGGGGCATAAACAGTAGCTGCAGTATCGCTCGTAAATTGGACTCGAACGTGAACGCCCGCCCATTGTCGAATGGTATGAATGAGTTGTTTCTGCGCCAATTGTTGGAGTGGTTTCTTCTGACTCGTTTCCGTTACAGGGACAACTGCAAGTTCAGAACCGAAGGCAAACATCTCATGCGTCACCTTACCTGTTGGGAATTCAACAACTTCGATGACTGGTCGAGCCAATTCTTCCTGCATTCCCGATGGAGGCTTGACAGTCATTCTCAATTCGAGAACCTGTTGAATTTTTCCTGATTCAACGTGCAACACGGTATCCAGCACTTGAGATACAAGACCCAACTCAACTTTTCCAATTAACCGTTGAATGGCTTCGAGTGCAGAGTTTGCATGCGTAACACCAAGCAACCCTACACCTGCAAGACGAACATCAGCAAAGATCTCGAAGTCGCGAGCACGTCGAACTTCATCGAAGATGACGAAATCAGGACGTACGAGGAAGATGATTTCTGCGGTTTTCTCCAAATCTCCTTCCAACGGAGCGTATTGTGTGATACGTTCAGCAAGTTGCAAATCTCGAGGTGCTTCCATTGTCTTGACCATGGCGCCGATGTCTTCATCGAGATATTCAGCAATGGCCTGAGCGAGTGTTGTCTTTCCAGAACCAGGGCGTCCACAGATGAAAACACCGCGATGATGGTTGGACAAACGCTCAACGATCTTCGGATCGAGTTTGTAGTCGTTGAGTGAGAGTTTTGCTACGGGACGGACAACGGTAATTTCCCGTGCATCCGAAAATGGCGGGCTTGCACAGGTGACCCTCAAATCTCCGAGCTGAAGGACCTGGCAACCCTTTCGGTCAATTTCGAGGAAACAATCGCTCCTGTGTTGATTCTCCTCCGCTACAGTACGTAGAGCCTCTTGAAGCGATTCTAAACGAAGATTGTCCCAAGCATCGGTTGATTCCAATTCAACCAACCTGAGTTGACCAATGGTCCCTCGCTTGACACGAGGGAGACAATCCGCCTTCAGAAAGATGGTATGAACGTCTGCTTCCAACAATTCTTCCAATTCAGAAGGAAGTTCAGGATGCTCACCGTGCTTGGCCATCGGAGTGATGTTATGTCGGAGGCTTTTGACACTTGGCACACTTATGCGGACGGTGTACCTGGTTCAAGCATACCAAAGGTCCACCAAATGTAGGCATTGGTTCCGATGCTACCGATGATCGAACCAACGACTGGGAAGTCGTAGAAATAAATGCACCAATAAGTGAGTCCTGCAGTTACAGCAACAAATGTGAGGATGTTGAGGATGCCACCGTTTTTCATCCCGCTCAATCGTATGGTTTTCTCGTAGTGACTTGCTCCCCAGAGCATGGCAACGATGACGGAAAGAATCGAAAATGTGACCGCTGCATCAAGCACAGAGTCTTGAATCAACCATGTTGCAAAAGATGCGATGGTGACGCCGGCAAGGAGCCAGAGCATGACACGTTCGGGGCTCATGATTGGCCCAGTTCGGTTCATCTCTTCAATTCTCGTGTCTTTGAACGTCCTTGTGCTGTTAATTGCAAACGAGCCTGCTCAACGCATTTGACGGTTCGAAGAATGGAACCTGTCGGGGCTGCGAGAGATGCTGAATCAGGCCGAAGGAAATCAAGAAGAACAGCTTCGAGTGGGGTGTGATTGGATTCAACGGATTGGATTGTAGAGTGATCTTTCAGAATATCATATTGTTCGTGTTGCTGCAATTGAACGAGGATCTTACCGTTTCGCCCGACTACTTCCAATTCAGCAACGTCGGCTTCAGCCTCCCATCCAACATCGATGGAAATCTCTACTTGATTTGGAAATTCCAGAGTCAATGCACAAGATGTACGAGAACCTACAACTTCGGAAATCCGCAAGGGGGTTTGTCCATCGAGAAGAAACTCTGCCAAATCGATTCCATGAATCGCTAACGTGTCCAATGCATGTGACGACTCATCGCCTTGACGCTGTACGTTCTTGGAATATCGAATGGTTTGAATGGCCCCAATTCTGCCTGACCGGATTTGGGTTCTAGCATCGACGATGCACGGATGAAACCGTAGTAGGAAACCGCTCTTGAGGGTCTTGCCTTCGTGAACGGATGTGGAGACAAGTGATGAAGCATCATCAAACGTTGTTGCAATTGGCTTCTCAAGAAAGACATCGACTCCTTTGTTGAGAAACATCGTTCCGAGATCGTAATGGGTTTCATTGGGTGTTGCTACGATGACGGAATCGAGGTTGAACTGCTCGACAAGCGTGAACGGATCATGGTGCAACAAGATACGATCGTTTTCAATCCGTGCAAGGGCGGTTGGATGCACATCGCATGCAACGATGCATTCGATGTCTGTTTCCTCAGCGAGTTTCTCCAACGCGCGGAGATGTTTTGATCCCCATCTGCCACAACCAACAACACCCACTCGTTGCGACATAGATTCAGGGCAACCCCTCAGCAATTGAGGTTTGGCCTCTCGCCATGCCTAATTGTCGTAATAGGCATACGTTGGGTATTCGATGTCGAAGGTTACAACATCGGTTAACTCCATGCTCGTTAAGTTGTGAACGGTGATGCCAGCTCCAGAGAAAGCATAGATGAAATCACCCATGAAGATGGTCCGTCGAATGTTTTCGTCTCCGCCCCACCAATGATTGACCTCCTCATGATTGAGGAGGGAGGAATGATTCACTTCCCCATGCACGGACATGCTTCCAGTCGCTTCATCGACATTGACAATGATGGCCTTTGAAACGTATTCGTAGTTCCACTGATAATGCCCCCAATCTTCATTGTAAGTCTCAACATACCGATAGGTTGAGAGTGGAACAGCGAGCATTTCCTTTGGCCCCCAGTACTGGAACGCCTTGTGCTCGTACATTGCCTCAGAGTAGGACCATGTCCATCGACCGTTATCAGGATCGTCCACAGGCGAGAGCATCAGTGTATCAGCCACAGCTGGTTCCGTCAAGTCGCTGATGTTGAACGTGGAAAGACGTGTGCTTGACCAATCAAGCCCCAATCCATCTTCCCCAGCAGGCCCCATGCCAATGGTCAGGAGCATATCATCGTGGAGTGGATGAATGTAGGTTGAAACGCCGGGGACTTCGAGTTCGCCAAGGATTGTCGGTGTTGATGGGTCCGACAAATCGATGGTCCAAAGCGGGTCAATTTGTTCGAAAGTGACAAGATAAGCACGGTCTTCAACAAATCGCGCTGACCAGATGCGTTCGCCTTCTGCAATACCGTCGATGCGACCGTATTCGAGCAAGATTTGTTGATCCGTTTGAGGATCGACGCCACGAACGAGTGTGATGACCGACGAGGACATCGGTTCGGGATCCTCCATCCACCATCGGTTCCATTGGCCAACGGTTGTCGCAACGCGCAAAACACCTTCATGTTCTGAAAGACTGAATTGATTTAGAATCTGTCCATCAATTCGTCCTGAACCGGTGTACGTTGTGACTCCTGGTACAGAGATATCGAAGGTGTGAATGTTGGTCATATCATCGACCTCATCTTGGCCCCAGAACCACCACCAATCCCATGCGTTTTCAGTCAAAACCAGTGCATCTGTTGATGCGTAAACGAGTGGATGGTTGCTGAGGAGGTGGTCTGATTCGTAATCAAATGTCGTTGAAAACAAATCAAGCGAGAGGATGTTGGTAAATCCGCGGCTGAATCCATCCATTGGTTTTGCAAAGTTTCCACAGCGTTCAGAACGCATGTCGTGCTCGATGATTTGACCATCAATACGTTGGTAGATTTTTGGAACAAGCTCTTCCAATGCAATGGACTCGAGAACCTCTTGGTTCGCCTGAATTGTCTCGTAGGCAATCATTTCCCGATAGGTTCTGCGTTGTGGATCGTCCCAATCGAGTTCGTAGTAAGCGCTTGGCATGTTCAGCCAACTCGACAAACCAGGAATGTTCAGCCATGAGTGTGTAACGGCGCGAATTGATCCATCAATCTCTCGTGCATCGACATTGTATCCTTCCAAATAGAGTTCCTGAATCACCTCAGGGCTCGATCTGTCAGAGATGTTGTATGTGGTGTACTTGGTCAATGAATTGACTCTCCACTCACTGTAATCGCCACCCCAACGGAGGTATTCGTAGAGAGTGTCCTCTGAGTCGATGCTCCAAGGATTGTAACTCGAGAGGACAATCAATCGATCTCCTCGCAACATCATAGAAATTGGTGAGCCTTCGATGGAAGAGTTGCTTGCAAATTCAATTTCACCGTATTCTGGAACACCCATAATTGAGAGCGTTGAACCTTGCAGAGCATAGATGTAGTACCCGTCCGTCTTGATGAAATCTGCTTCATCTACGCCTTGTTCTTGGTTGTTGGTGCCACTGAAATCTTCACCTTGAATACGCGCTTGGGGCTGTGCTGCTCCTGCAGAAGCATCACCATCCATTGCAGATTCTGCAACCATTCCATCATCAAACATTCCCCCGCCGTAGTAATACTGTTCCTCCACGGCTTGCAACAACTGCGTTCGATATTCCTCAGCAATGCTCGCCTTCAAATCGTATTCCATACTCAAACATGAGTCGAATTGAACTAGATGCGGTTGCGAAATGGTTCGACTCGTTTGGGTTCTCCAATCATTGGGCAATTCCGTGATCAGTTCATCATGTACATTCCCGATACATCCGGCTGTAAGCATCAAGAGAACAAGGCCGAAGGATGTAACAATCCTGTTGTTCATGGCCTTGTGTTATGTTTCGCGGTTATGAACCAGTTGGTCAGTTGTTCACAGAACGCTCGGACAGGATTATGTGGTGCAAGCCAAAGGATGACTCATGCCAGAAAACGTCGAAATCGAGCGACGTTTTCTTATCGATGGGCGATTTGAGCGACCATGGGTCGATGAATCAACTGAATGCATTGAAATCAAACAATGGTATCTCGATCAGAAAGGAATCAACGTATCTTCAGAGCATGGTGCAGTGATGTACAAGAACAAACAATTGGTATCTGGGTTGACTAAGGAGGATTGTAGGGCGCTTCTTCAGGAACCGGACTGGACGGTCAGGATTCGAAAATTTGATTCCTCTTGTTTTCTAACACTCAAAGGATCCAGGAAAGGGGCTGCTGCTGCAGAATTTGAATGGGAAATTGAACGCAATCTCGCAGAATCCATCGTTGTTGATTCGCAATATCCCTCCATCGAAAAGAAACGCTACCTTTGGACAAATACTGACGGATTTGTTTGGGAAATTGATGAGTTCGAAAACAATCTTGCAGGACTGATCATTGCTGAAGTCGAACTTGAAGATGAAGATGCTACGGTTGAAATCCCATCATGGGCAGGAATGGAATTGACCTATTTACGTGGCTGGTCAAATGCTTCATTGGCTCGAATGCTCACTCGTCAGTAACTCTTGATCGCTTCAACGATGCGTTCCAATTCAATATCAGTTAGTCCGTGATGGACTGGTATGGAGACGAGTTGTTCAGAAAGCTGAGATGTAACTGCGAATACATCGTTCGCTTGTTGATGATCCTTGTACACTGGATGCTGGTGACAAGGTACAGGGTATATCCTGCGTGCGTCGATGTCATGGGCAGCCATGTGTTGAAGAAATGCTTCAACATTCTCTGTTTGTAGGCAATACTGGTGCCATGCATGTTCAGAATCTGGGCGGACTTGAGGTGCGTGCAACGTTGGATGTGAACCAATCGTTTCGTTGAGTATTGCAGCATTGGAGCGGCGACGAGCAAGCCAATCGTCAAGATGCTTCAATTGCACACGACCAATGGCTGCGAATACTTCTGACATACGCATGTTGGTTCCAACTTCTTGAGACTGCAGCGAACCATCTCGACCGTGGTCAACAATGGATTTGATTCTGGCTCCAATCTTCGGGTCAGCGGACGTAATCATCCCTCCTTCTCCTCCAACGGCTACGTTCTTGGAAGGGAAGAACGAGAAGCAAGAAATGGTTCCAAGCGCACCAGCCATGGTTGAGGCTCCACTATAAACAATGGACGCGCCATGGGCTTGTGCAGCATCTTCGATTAGGGCGAGATTGTGTTCCTTGCACAGATCGATGAGTTCAACCCCATAACACTGACCGAACAAATGGACGCCAATGACGCCCTTTGTTTTTGAATTGATGCGCAGTTTCACATCTTCAACATCGAGGCACCAATAATCAGGCTCAACTTCAGCAAAAATTGGTGTTGCTCCAGTCATGGAAACTGACGTTGCTGTAGCGATAAACGTCAACGACGGAACAATTACTTCGTCGCCTGGACCAATTCCAAGAAGACGCAGTGCAGCGATGAGAGCACCAGAGCCGCTGTTGCATGGTGATGCGAATTTAACACCACAATACTCGGCAAATTCTTCTGCGAATGCACGGCCTTGTGGGCCTTTGACCCAACGACCAGAATCCAATGTATTGATGGCAGCTTCGCGCATTTCATCCGTCCACGAAGGTCGAGCCAGCGGAATACGTTCAGGCATGTTTCGGCGAACGAATCGACCTTCAAGAGCATGCGCTTTGACCCATCTGCGCGTCGCGTACTTCAAGACCTCAAGCGCCTCTGCTCGGTTATGGTGTCTG
>JAAZUV010000066.1 GCA_018623995.1 Methanobacteriota archaeon | reverse complement strand
GGAACAAATACCCCGGCCCCTTGGGGTAGTTTGGATATCCTTCGACCCTGCGGAGGTTGAGACCCGTGTTCGAATCGCGGAGGGGCCGCCAAATCACGACACTGCTTGTTCAGCACGGTCGTTTTCAATTCGTTGAGCAACGGGTGCGTGATGCTTTGCAACTTGTTGCATGAAATATTCGTCAGAAGCGTACGGCTCGTCATGGATGAGAACTCTCGGTGAATCGGAGAGTAGCTCGAGAATGGATAACACGTCATCATAATGGTAGTTGTATTCAAAATTGGTTGAATCTGTGACTACCTTTGTCCACTTTCGTTGATGCTTTTTCTTGAACCAAATGGTAAATCCGTTCACGAGCGGGTTGGCATCGGAAACTCTCCATTTCCATCCGTGTGTTCCTTTGATTTCGATCGCAGATTCTTCCGGTTTGTATTCTCCTCCCGTAGTGGATTCGATCCATGTCTTCATCACGTCTGAGGCTGGGCTGACACTCAATCCATACAGCATGAGCATCGCTCTTCGCAGTGGACTGTGGTCCTTTTGCAGAATGAATTTATCATCGTTAAGGAGCATCAAAAAATACGAGTCAAGGACGTCGCAACCAGGCAGCTCGGACACGTTCTTGTAATCAGGTTGAATGCAAACATTCGTCTCTTTTCCTTTGAGTTCGCCTTTTCTCGTTGTCCTCGTTGCTTGAAGCCCTCCGCCACCAACAAATGGATTCTTGAGTTTGGACAGGACCGACTTCACAGGAATAGTATACGTCGCAAGATTACCAAGAACGATGATGTTCTCGACATCGAAAATGATTCGCTCAGGGTTCTTGTTGATGGTCTTCATCAAATAATCAAATGAGGTCTGCATGGCGGTAAAACTCGACTCAATTTGGTTTTGAAACTGGTCAAGTTTTGACCTTTGATACATCCATGCAGGTGAAGCTGTTTCTTCGATATCTTCTGCCAACAAAAATTCGTCGCTCATACCTAAATGGGCATTCCAGAGTATTTGAACTCACGATGGCCAGTGAACAATTTCCCAGTCGTTCTTTTTTGCAAACTGTTCGAGCGATGATTCTGGATTGACAGCAATCGGATGACCGCAGATTCTCATGAACCAAGAATCAGCATGCGTGTTCCCATACCCATAACACTGCGAAAGATCGTGTCCATGTTTCTCAGCATCTTGCTCCACAATCGGAACCTTTCCTTTTCGCCGAGGGACAGACCAACCACGTTCAGATCCTGAGAGCATTCCTGTTCGGTTTTCGGGGCCACACCCATACACCTCATCCATGCCAAGAACACGCGCCATCGCCTCTGCCATGGGCGCTACAGTGGCTGTAACGAGCACAAGTCGATGGCCCTGCTTACGATGCCAATCAAGTCGCTCCCATGCACCCGGAGACACCCTTTCTTTCAGATACGTCGTTGCAATTTCTTCAGAATATTGTTCAAGAATCCGCCATGATGCAAGAGAGAGATGTCCGCGATTCCGTAAAGCGTCGTAAGGTGCTTTCCCGGTCAAGAGGCCAAATGTTGCACCAAGCGTCCATGCAATCGTTGCATGAGGGATTCGCCATGGACGGCGTCGAGCGAGAACTCCCGTTAAGGTCTTCTCGCTTGAAGCATTGAGCAGTGTGCCATCAAGATCGAAATATGCTGCGACCTTTTGCTCCTCGCCCATGCTGTATGCACATGAAATCGATTCATGAGGTCGTCGGTTACAATTGCCCCGAATGTTGAAATCAAGCCATGTTGAGCGACGACCATGCAGCGATTGGTGATGTTTGCACTCGTCACTGCACTCATCCTCCCGTTTGCAGGCTGCTTGGGAGAAGACGAGTCCAGTACGACTGCATCAACTCGGTCGCTCGATGTCAAGTGGACAAAGATTCCATTGGAAGCCAAATCTGAGTACTACTCCGATGAAGAAGCGGTTTCATGGCTGCTTTCTTCTGACCTTGTTGAGGAGGATATTCAAAATGCTGGAGGCATCATCGTTGGAATTTCGATGATGCTGGATTATCCCAATGAAGATGAATCGCCCAATGTCGGATTGTGTACAGGTCTCGAAGACAATGTCGAGGATATCATCTACGGAACAGTGAGCAAAAACGATTGGACGCTCACACAGAACGATGTCAATCCAGGATCGCATGTTGTTAATCTGACATGGCACAACCAGTCCTTGCTTGAAATGAAAAACATCTCGGGAATGAGCGATGATGAAATAATGCAACAAATCGATTTTGGAATGGATGCATATGGTGCCTACGACTTCACGATCATGGTCGATGCTGATGCCCACAACGATAACTTCTGCAGCCATACGGACAACGGTGAACAAGTTTCGAGTTCAATCAGTCTGCTCGTTCTCGATGTCACGATTGAAGGAAGCAGTGATATCGCTGCATTATCGGTCGGTGATGGCACTGTTTCAATCGTTTTGTTTGCACCATGGTTTGTTGGAATGTTCCTCTTGGTTGGATATCTCGTCTCTAAGAAAGAGCGTTATCACCTTGGTGTTATCCTCGAAGAAGAATCCCATGTGGAAATGAAAACCTCCTCCTCCGAAGGCAAGACATTGGTGGAAAGTTACAGGGCAAGAGTGTTGACCCTATGCGCATTGTATGTCGCTCAAGGAATTCCATGGGGATTCATCACCGTGACCTTCGTGACGTATCTTGCAGTTGAAGGGGTTGCAGCTGGTCAGTTAGCCTTCCTGCTTACGCTCGGTACGTTACCATGGTCGATCAAGTTCTTGTGGGGGCCAATCATTGATCGGTTCCAATTCCCAGAAATGGGCAAACGTAGGCCGTGGATTTTGATTGCTCAAAGTGGAATGATCGTTGTTCTGAGTTCGATGCTCCTCATTCCTAACATGTCCTCCAACGTTACCGTTGTCGGCGTGATGTTTCTCGTGTACAACATCTTCACAGCACTGCAAGACGTTAGTACCGATGCGCTTGCAGTTGATGTCTTGGAACCGCATGAATTTGAAAAGGTCAACAGTTACATGTTCACGTCAAAAGCCGTTGGTGGAATCATTGGTGGAGCAGGTCTTGGTACCATCATCGGATTCGTTGGGATCAAAGGAGCGATTGTTCTCCAGATCCCCATCCTCGTGGTCATCATGCTCGTGCCGTTGTTCATGACCGAACGCCCTGGTGAGAAGCTGTATCCATGGAGTGAATCAACGAAATCAGGTGTTGAAGAACAAACAATTGAGCAGAAGAATTTCAAGGAGATTTTCAACAACATCAAGATTGCATTTTCATTCCGATCCGCTCAACTTGGCGTTCTGCTCAGCCTCATTATTTCCTTGTCGTACTTTTTGATTCCAATCTTGCCGCTCTTGTTCGTTCGTGAACTCGGCTGGACTGAAGAGCAATTCAATGCAACAAAAGGAGGCGTGATTCTCGTTGTCACCATGCTTGGTTACATGGTTGGAGGTCAGTTAGGAAAGCAGTTTGGTGGTAAAGCCATTATCATCTATGCTGCTTTCTCAACGGCTCTCATCACAACGTTCTGGGGCATGAACGAATCGTTGTGGAGCAATGGATTGTTCATGATGACTGTGTGGAGTTTGCAGACCTTTGTTTGGGCCATGGTCTCCATCAACATCTATTCGCTCATGATGCGCATTACATGGACCGAGGTTGGAGGTACGCAATTCACAGGATACATGGCGATGATGAATCTCTCCGCCATCATTGGCTATCAATTAACGGCGCCACTCGCTGCACGATTTGATTACACTACTCTGTTTTACATCGCAGCATTGCTTGAAACCGTTGTCATTCTGGGTGCCATGTTCATCGATCCTGAAGAGACGAGACGAGAGATGGCGAAACGCGTTCCCGAATGATTCAATCGAATCACAAATTGATTCGCTATGGTATTTGCTGGGCAAATACAAAAATACTGGATTGTGATTTTCTCCGATAATGGCAAGAAACTGGAACAAAATTTGGCGCTATCTTCACTTATCGCTTGGACTGCTTTTGGTCGTGTACCACGCAAGAATCGCTTATTACCACCAAGGCATGTTTGGTGTAACCACCCTTTGGTCAGCAGAAATTGACGAATTCGTGTCGATTTACTTCATTTTCTTTGTCATGTGGACAGGCTTGGCAAAATGGCCCATCTACCCCTGGTACAAAAAGCGACAGAACCGCAAGAAGCGCGAAGCAAAAGAAGCGGTTGCAACTGAATGATTGCTCAAACTTCAATCACAGATTCACAGCTCGGGCATCGGACCTTTCCGGAGAACCCTTCTGGAACTCGAAGTGATTGTTTGCAGTTGGAGCAACTGAGTTTCTTCTTTCCTGAATCCTTTGAAGGCTTGGACGTGTTGTCTATGATTCGCTGAATACCTTCTGGCCATCCATCCTTGAGCTCTGATGGAGCGACCAAGAGCGGAAGAGCTGTAAGAATCATACAAAATGCTGAGCAGAAAAAGGTGTATGCTGGAGCGGTAAAACCGTCCAATCCAATCGAAAGTGGGCTCCACTCATCGTTGTATACGAACGATAACAATCCGGAAAAGACCAAGGTTCCGAGCACGAGATAGACCCCATTGCGATATCCAGCAAGGATCATCATTCCACCGAATACGTAACTTGTTCCAATAAGGAAAGCCAAGATGGATTCAATCACATATTCATTCATGAAGTCATCCCAGAACATTCCCAAAAAGAAAACGACGCCGATTCTGAAAATGCCATAGATCAGAATGAATGTTCCCATCGTAGAAGCGAGGCCCGAATTGCTGTTGTTTCCAACAATAACGAATTGTGTTCCTTGAGGAGTGACGGCCATTCCACCTGCAGTATGCATCGGAATGACTTGAGGAATTGCAGTTGCTGCAGGAGCGACGCCACCGGTTAGAGCTTCATCGTATTCCATGAGGCGAATAACGACCTCATCTTTTCTTCCGCCGACTTTCAAGCCCCGTTCTTTGCACAGTTTCTTCAAATCAAGCAACGTCATCGCGTCGTAGTTCATGAGTGCTACTAATCGCTCTAGGATATTAAATACGAACCTGCATTATGGGACTCTTCAATCGGTTTCATCGACTTCAAGACAGCCATACACTCTGCGACCTGCACGATGATCTTGCCACCATGTCAATCGATCTGCAAGATGTCTTGGAATAAAGAAACCAACTTTTCGTGGAGTCAGTCCATGGTTTCGCATCGTTCGATCATGGGACAAATTCGCAACAATCGATTGAGCTGAACACCCTGGATTTGCTGTCACAAACCGCATAATTTCTTCTTTCAATCGTTCAAAGCGTGCCTTTTTCTGGGAGCCTTTGCCCAGTCTTCTTGGAGACATAAACGCAAATGTTTGCGTTTACGCTTATCAAACAAATGGGGGAATTCCCTATTCCATTGTGACCGGTTGAACGGTCTTCCAATTGGCCGTTGCCAATTTCTTGGCTTTCCCATCAGCAATGATTGGAGCGATTTTGTTCAAGCGACCATGCATACCGTGAACTTGGAATTTGACGCGAAGTTCAGCAGTGAGTGACGCTTCAAGCGCCTGCATTTGTTCATCATCCAGTTCCACACTTGCAAGTGCTTTTCCAGATGTAATTGAGGAAATGGTGAACGTCTTATCCTTGCATGAAAGCGATGGACGGAAGTCCATGTCATCTGGATGATTCATCCAAACTGAAAGATCAAGAGAGAGGGTGTCTCTGATATTGACTCGACTGATTTCGACGGATTCAACCATGCCACTCAATCCTTCCAACCATCGGCCATTCAAACCCTTTTCGTTGAATTCTACTCAAATGCAATTTCTGTGATGACAGGTTCATGAACGACAATACGCAACGTCAGCGTCCAGTCATTGCCTGGATCAGGGTCAGGCAGAATGTCGATGGTCGAATCTGGATTTGTTTGCAAAGCTCGGACAAACAACGCCCATGGGCTTTGACCAAAATTCTGACCTGGTCGGTCAAGAAGCATTTGCATGACCATTTCTTCCGAATCAGCTTCAATAACCTCATCAAGACCTCGAGAGTTCAAATCATTCGCTGTAATCGTTGCCTTGGCATTTTCAGACTGCGTGATGTTACCGCCCTCGGTTTCAGCTTCTTCCTTGAATCCATCGCCTGGGATGGAAATGATGAGTGAGAAGTTATCGTACGGTTGGATGACATCGTTTTCAAGCTCAAGAACGGCTTCAAACGAAAGAATACGCCCTTGTTGACCTGGGAGGATTTCTTCGGTCCATTCTTCTCCCTCGTCCAAGTAGTCGGACCAAGATTGCTGAATGACTTTCTCTTTCCATTCGATGTTGAATTGTCGCGCACTCACATTGACTTCGAAGACTTCTGTAACGACGCCTCCTTGGCCATCATCGATGGTCAAAGAGCCGACATATACGCCGCTTGTATTGGTTGGAAGGAGGGTTTGTGGCTCGGTTGAGTCAACATCGTTTCGGCCATCCCCGTCACCGTCTGAATCAACGCCCCAATCCAAATCCCAACTGAAAGCAAGTTCAGCAGATTCTGGATCGGTTGACCCCGATGCATCGAGGAGAACAGCATCACCGGCTCGTGGATTCTCGGGGAATGTCAAATCAATTGTTGGCACACCGTTGACGATGACGATTGTGATGGCCTCATCAATCCCTCCTTGATCGTTTTCAACCTCAAGTGAAACCGTGTATGCTCCGAACACATCATAGATGTGGGAGGTAAATCCAGTGACTGTTTCGGATTTTTCGCCATCTCCGAAATCCCATCGGTAGGCCGTGATGATACCTTCGATTGCATCCGAATCTCGAGCATCAAACGTGACCATTTCTCCTTCTTGAATCAAGAGTGGGTAAGCCTCGAGCGAGGCACGAGGTTGAACGGTTGTGTCGAGCGCCCCGAGGCAACCTGCGAAAGAAATTGATACCATCATTGCAACGAGAAACAAACCACGAAGTGGCATGAATTTCCCTTGCATAGTTATTCCTTGGCCAAGTCCTATATCTAACCATGTTGTTGTTCTGGACAATTTTCCACAAATTCGAACATGAATTATTCGAACGAAACCTCGGATGAAACATCCCCCACGACCTTTGCTGAATCGAGATGATTGCCTATATCTTCAACCGATGCATGCTCGACCGTATTCTTTTCACTGAAGTTTTCCATCTCCGATTCGACGAGGACATCATCCACTGTCACGTTTGGTTCATCGTAGTCGGGGGCAGGGAGAACGACCGATTTCTCTGGCTGATCTTCACTATCATCGAGAATGGATTCCAGAGAGGATACATTTTCATCGATGTCTCGATGATATTGGGCTTTCAACTGCGATTGTATGCTCTGCTCTGCAGCGTTGTTAGCTTCCTCGGACAATTCATTGCTTTGCTTTCCGAAAAAGCGCTTGAAGAAACCCATGCTTCTGTGTAATGGCGGCTGCTCTTTAATCCCAGTGTCGCATTCAGTAGGAACAGCATGGTTCAAGCGAT
>JAAZUV010000065.1 GCA_018623995.1 Methanobacteriota archaeon | reverse complement strand
GCTTCATGGGGCCAGGTGACCAATTATTCAGATTCGCAGATCTAGGTGTATGGTTTTCAATCCTTATTGCTGCCCTTCTTGCGACACTCGTCTACGGGATGTTGTTCGCTTTCTTGGGCGTTCTTTGGAAGTATGGAATTATTCTCGCCCTTCCGATTGCGGCTTGGGAACTTGGAATGGCATTGCTCTCGATGTCTGTTCCTGAATCAAGTTTCCTTCGAATGTCTGTTGTCGGTTGGTCGATGAGTATCATTGATTCTGGTGCTTATCTTGTATGGCCTGATATGGCGATGTTCACCGAGGCAGGGTCATGGGCAGGGGGTTCGAATCCTGATGGCTTTTTCTTCTTCGGTGGCGGCAATGAATTGCCCGGTTACGGTGCGTTGGAGTGGGCTCAATCCGACCTTGGTCTCGGTATGGGGCCGTATGCAACGACTGTTGTTTCCGTGATTGTACTGTTGTTCCAAGCCACCTTTTTCTGGTTCATTGGACAACTGATTTTCAAATCCAAAGAGATTGTGTGAGGGATAATATGGAAACCTTTGCTGGTGATTTCTCAACTCTATGGACGCTGAACCAACGTCCACCCATTGAGCACCTCACGTGGGATTGGTGGTGGTGGCTCGTAATGCTCGATGATGATGAACATCCCATGGCGGGTAAACAACTCATGGTCCTTTGGTCAACCAAAGAAAACGACCATGTCCACATCAATGAGGTGGAGTGGAAGCCCAAAGGGACGCCTGGGTTTGATGACCAAGGAGCCATTCAAATCGATGGTATGGTTTGTGCATGGTGGTTCGATGGTTCGGTTATGCATGACGAAATCATTGCCAAAGTATGCGATATGGTGGTTCTTCCTTCCAACCATGCGTCATGGCCAGGCAAGGAAGGTCAAGGCGGGGGGGCGGTCGTCCCACTCCTGGAAGGCGATTGCTCGATGGGTATGCTATCTGATCGCTCACAATTTTGGCTCAACTTGGATCTTGAACATGAAGCAGTCCAATCCATTCAATTGAAGATGACACCATGGAACCCTGCCATGTCGACGGCTCGTGAGGCAACTGCTACCTACCTTGGTTCCCTTGGTTACGACATCCTTCGATTGCACGGAACAAGAGTTTCAGGAACCATCGATGGAGAAGATGTGAATGGTACCGCATATTTCCAAAAAGTCTGTGTCCAAGCTCCGAGTGTTCCTTGGTACTGGGGCGTTCTTCACTTTTCGGACGGTTCGTACCTTGATTGGTTCCTGCCTCACCTCTCGACAACCATCCTGAGTCGAGATCATCGTGAATGGAAGCGGCGAGATGTCTCACACATTGCCGTAAGTCAAGGTGGTCTATTCCATGATGCTGTCCATGGAAGAAGCGAACGCTTCAAGCGTGTTCGTGTGGAAAAGGACCGTCAAGACAACAACCTCCCCCGATTCCATGTGAAACTCAAGAATGGCAGAACGACCATCGACGTCACTGTAAGGGCCGTTGCACGTGCCTTCTGGGACTTTCATCAACCCACACGGGGAGGCGTCTGGTCACACTTGACCTACAACGAATACCCTCTCGAAGTAGAATCGCTCACGATCACGGACGAGCATGGCGTAAGGCGTGAAGCGATGTACGATTGGATTCGTGGTAATGCGGAGCACAGTTGGGGCTTGCTTCATTAGCGAGATGATGCCTTTTTCTTCCCACTTACAGCAAAGGGCTTATGTGCTTGTGTGCTGAGAACATAACGGTGCAAGCGCATGAGCGATGAAGAAGTACAATCCGAAGAGCCAGAAGGCGTCGACGTTGATACACAAGAAAAGGCTGAAGGTCCAACCAATGATGAAGCAATGAAAAATCGTTTCAAACTCATTGAAGGTGAAGTGGTACTCCTTACGAAGTCTCCAAGCCCTGTTGGCTTCATGAACATGTACGTTCTTGGTTTGATCGTCTTCGGTGTTCACATGCTGTTTTGGAAACCCGATGCATTGTTGAACGAGAATTCTGGTGGTTTTGCCAAATTCATTGTCTGGGTCATGGGATTGGGTGGGTCCAAACTTCCATTCGGTTTTGTACTGGTCATGGCAACCCTGACATGGTTTAACAGGATGATGAATACATCTACCTCTGGTAAGTGGGTAACGGTATGGTTGCTTCTTGCAACACTCTTGCCGGTCCTGATTCAAATCGATGGTCTCATTGCTTTGGTTCGTGATTTGTTCTCCGATGCAGATGTTGAACCATTCCTTGGTTGGCAATACAACTTCCTCATTTCGGGATTGGCCCTGACCTTGAGCTACTGGGCTCTTGTCTTCTACTATCAGCGAAGTTTCGATTATGCCATCACCAGCAACGCTGTTATCTTCAAGCATGCATTCTTGCTAAGCCGTGCTCACCGCCGTATCTTGTTCGATCGTATCTCTGAGGTTCAAGTTGAGCGTACACCATTTGGGACCATGACTGGTTTCGCAACCCTCACCATCCTCACGGATTCAGGTGTTGGCATTGTCGAGGAATCTGTCGGGGGAAGTGTTGGAGTTTCACCAAATTTGTCGGAAAATGAAAATGACACCTCGGTCGAAAAAGCTGGGAAGGGCTTCCTAAAATCATTCTTTGCATTGATGTTCTATCAACGAACCATCAAGACCGTTCGACCAGATCCAAAACACTGTTTTTACAAGATTCGTGGTTGGGAAGACACCAAAACACTGCTCAATGAAATGCACAAAAAGCATAGCCAATCGACCAAATTGGACAACCTTGCAGATATTCTCACCCAACAAAACGAAGGACAAGAATGAACCGTTGTGTTCAAGAACCCCAAAAAATTGGGAAGACTGGAGAGAGAAACATGAGCGACGATGTAATGGCAGATGCAATGGAATTGTTCCGCGCAGGCGACCTCAAAGGAGCTGTTGAGAATCTTGATGGAAAACTCCGTTCAAACCGTGACAATGCAGTACTTCAGCACACCTATGCAGAATTCGCAAACATGCTCAACATGGAAGAACAGGATGATGTTGTTCCTGGTACCAAAATCATGATGTCGTACAAGAAAGCCATGGAACTCGATGAAGAAAACGACGAGTACATCGCTGATTTCGCATCCTTCGCACTCGAATGCCGCCGTGTCCCACAGGCTGTCAAGGAGTTCCAACGTTACAGTCGCCGCCTCGAAATGGCAGACATTCCAACGGACGACGTTCTGTACATGGCTGCTCGCAACATCGTTGACACCATCGAAGTGATTGATCCTGAAAAGGCAAACCCAATGGTTCAGCCTTGGGTCAAGCAAGCGCTCATTTGGGCTGTTGGTGGACTGGGGTACACTCCTGAAGAAGCTGCTCAAATCCTCGCCTCGGACGATTGAGGTTCACGTATGTCCGATGCAGAAACACGTCTGCATTTCCGAATCGGTTACTTGGGCGATGCCTTTCACGGAAGCCAAATTCAACCAGATGTACGAACGGTTCAGGGAGAATTGATCCACGTCTTTGAGAAACTTGGTTGGATTTCGAAGGATGCTGAAGAACACAATCTCGTTCTTTCGAGTCGAACCGATGCTGGGGTTCATGTTCGACTTAATGGGGGGACTGTACGCGTTGCCCAATCGCTTTGGAACAGCATTACACCTCGCAAGTTCGTCCGTGCAGTCGACGACTTGCTCCCTGACGAAATTTCGTTCCTCGATGTTCGTGAAGTTGCCATGGATTGGAACCCGAGGATGGCAGTACATCGCATCTACCGATATCGTCTCGAAGGCATCGAATTTTGGAACGATCCGGGAGACATTTTTGCTGAATGGCTCAAACTCTTCGAGGGGACATACAATGCGAGCAATTTTGCTCGATTGGAACCAGGAAAGAACCCAATTCGGACCATTCTCTCGTGTACACCATGGATTGTTGATGGTCGTACGGTTGGGTTCGAGATCATTGGAGAAGCCTTCCTCTGGAATCAGGTTCGTCGAACTGCCATGGCGCTTCATCTTCTTGCTTTGGGTGAAATCAGTACAGAGGATGTACAACGGGCCATCGACGAACCCGAAAACGAGGTTGATTTTGGCGTCGCACCTCCTGATTGGCTGATTCTCTGGGGTGTGGAATGGGAGGACGCTCCAATTCCTGAATCCGATGAATCAACGTGCAACTTTTCGCCTGCTCCTGTACCCAGTCGAGAGGCTGAGCGAACCATGCGAAAACGTTGGCGTCAAGGTGCACGTTTGGAGATGAAACGTATGCTATACCTTGAGTGGATGCAACTCGGGCAATTGCCTGTTGCATATCACAAGTCTAATTGAACTGTACATCACTCCTCCGTTCTGTTTAAGTCGGCGTATTTCAAGCACGCAACATGAACGGAGTGGCTCGAGGTTCTTCCCGTCGGAAGCGACTTTTGGCCATTGTGCTTTTTTCAATGATTTTTCTCTCAGGATGCCTTGGTAGTAGCCAAGAAAAAGCTCAACAAACAAACGCTGATGGCGAGATTGTTCTCGAGGTTTGGCACACATTTGCTGCTGAAAGCAAAGAAGAAGAAGTCTTCATGAATTCTATCTCATCGTTTGAATCTGCTTATCCGAATGTTACTGTGGAGGTCACTATGGTTCCTTTCGGCAATGCAGATCAGTTGTTCATGACAGCGGCTCAAGGAGGACAAGCACCTGATTTGATGCGGTTATCCAGTGACCAATTGGGTGCGATTGGAGAAGTCCGTGTCGATGGATTCCCACTTTTGGAAGACTTGCGTCCTCACTTGACACCACAAGACCGTGCTGTTTTCGAAGAGAGGGCTCTGCAAGCGATGCGATATGGAGAGGCTCTCTATGGAATTCCAGCGAGTCAGGATTGTCTCTCCCTCATCTTCAACAAAGCACTCTTCGATGCACAAGGCCTTACTTATCCTGATGAAACATGGACTGAGCAAGATCTACTCGATGCAGCAGAACTGCTCACCTACCAAGATGTTCAAGGATTGGCCATTCCCATCAAGACTGCGTATTGGTGGTTCCCAATTCAGGAAGGATTTGGTGGTTCCTTGTTTGATGAAAACGGTGAACCAACGCTTAATTCCAACGGTTCGAGTGAAGCGATGCGCTGGATGCTCGATCTAGAGTTGGAACATGGCGTTGTAGCAACAGGCACCCAGATTGAGGGCATGAAGAATCAATTCATCTCTTCAAAAGCTGCGATGATATTTGACGGCCCATGGAACTGGGCAACGTACGAAGCAAGCCGTTTGAACATTGGTCAAACCCTGCTACCTTCAGTTGAAAGTACGGGTGAAAGGATGTCACCTCTCGTGACTTACAAAGGTTGGACTGTCAGTAAGCAAAGTGCCAACAAAGTAGCTGCCACTGAACTCGCATTGTGGCTTTCATCAGAGGATGTTCAGAAAGAATTCGCTGTTGAAACCTACACAATGCCGACGCATGTTGCGCTCGAATCCGATTCTGACATCAACGACGATGCAGTGCTTGCAGGATTCCTTGAGCAAACAAAAGAGGGTACACCAGCTCCTACAACGAGGGCAATGTCCCTTGTCTACGACCCGTTGTCCACCGCCTTTGAGCAAGCCTATTCAGGCATCGCATCGACGGATGAAGCGCTATCCGGTGCAAACCAGCAACTTGAGGAACAGATTGAATCCATATCCCGAGCAGAACCGTTTCCACTTGCAGAAGGGTATCGCACAATCACAATCGAATTTGAAACAACGAATGCTACATCGTACGATGTCTTCGTTGATGGTGCTCTACATACTGAAATTCGTGTTGGATTGGAAAGCGATGGTTCGCTGCTTGGTTACGATTCATGCACGGATGGAGTCAACGAATTACTCCAATTAGATCAACAAAAAATCGCATTGGCTTCAACAAAAACCATTCAATGCGCCTTGACTGGAATGGTGCCTGAACAAGACCATCTTATCGAAGTGTTTGCTGATGATGTTCTGATCTTTTCGGCCACTCAACGTACAAGTGTTGCTGATGAACGTCCGGAGGCAGGCGATACGTCTCCAGTGCTGTTCGCTTTGGGAGCGATTGTTCTTTCCTTGATCGCTTTGCTGAGTTTTGCCAAATGGAACGATACAAAGCTGGGTCGTACAAAGTCCAAACTTGCTCATTTCTATGTCGCTCCTGCGCTCTTGGCCTTGGCGATTTTGACTTTCTATCCCGTCTTGTACGGATTCTGGCTCGCCTTTACCGATGCGAATCAAACGCAACTTGGTGATCAATCGTTCATTGGACTCGACAATTTCTTTGAGGTATTTTCCGCTGAAGGATTCCTCCGCGTCACGTTGTTTACACTTGTTTGGACTGTTGTGAACGTCTCAGCACACATCGGAATTGGATTGTTCCTTGCCAATATGCTCCATCGAAGTCGCATTCATGGAAAGGTTGCATATCGAACACTCTTACTGCTTCCTTGGGCTGTTCCGTCGTACATCTCCGTTCTTGTTTGGAGAGGTATGTTCCAGCCAGGTGGATTTGTGAATGACTTGCTCGGTACCAACATCGATTTCCTTTCGGATCCCACTGGAGCACAGATCATCGTTATTCTCGTCAACATTTGGTTGGGTGTTCCGTTCATGATGATGTCCATTAGCGGTGCATTGCAATCCATTCCAAAGGATATGTACGAAGCAGCTGAATTGGATGGCGTAGTTGGGTGGGCGGCGTTCCGTCACCTCACGTTACCCAACTTGCGTAGTGCGTTGATTCCACTTACACTTCTCGGATTTATCTGGACGTTCAATATGTTCAACGTAATCTATCTGATGACCGATGGAGGCCCCAATCTGTACTTTGGACAACCCGGTCAAACAGACATTCTGATCACGTATGTCTACGATGTTGCCTTCCGTGAGGGTGCTTATGGTGTGGCTGCTGCATGGTCGGTCATCATCTTCCTGATGCTGTTCGCATTCTCTTGGCGATACATGAAGCAAACCAATGCGACGGAGGCGGTAGCATGACGGATTCGGCCGATATGCGTTGGTGGTATGTGCCGATGGAAATCGTGATGCTGAGACGATGGCTTGTTGCTGCCTTCCTCGTCAACGTAATGCTTCTGACAGTGGATTATCTTCGGGCTGAATCGGATTTGCTTCTTCTTGGAATCATATCATGCCTTCTTTTTGCGGCTCTTCGAGCATCGCTTCCAAACGTCAACGATCATGTTCGCAGAAATCTCAGTCTCCTCTTAAGTGCCATTCTTCTCGGAATTGCCGCATACCGTCTCCTGCGAACTGAACTCACAGTGTTCAACATTTGGATCCACTGTTGGAGTCTGATCCCATCCGGCTTGACGCTGTTCTGGTTATCAGGACGACCTGTGACGGTTTGGACTTCGCGGAAGCTGTCCGATTCAGCGATTGAATATGGCTTGATGCGAAATGCGGCATTGTCCAAGAAATTCCATGCAACTTCAACCCACATCACGTTGCTTCATTTCGTTGCTATCACTGTGATTCCATTGATCTGGATCATCGATATCGCCTTCTCTGAAGGCAATGCTCTCGGTGGTC
>JAAZUV010000064.1 GCA_018623995.1 Methanobacteriota archaeon | reverse complement strand
TTCTCGTTGCAAATCAACAGCAATGCGAGCTCCCCAATATCGCTCATGCTCGACAGCGCATCAAGCGTCTCTGTTGCAGCCGATGCATCGGCTGTTTGGACCCTGAAGGCAGTCGCTTCAGAAGGCTCAATCGGCCTACTTGACCGTGTCGTGACGGTGACACATGACTCCATCATCAGTCAAAACTTGACTTTGGAATTCGACGTTCAAGAGCAGGACAGCTTGAACCTGCGAGGTCCTCTCGACGGTCGAATCGTCGTTCAATCTGGAAATGAAGCATCCGTCATGCTCACCATCGAAAACGATGGAACCTCAAACATCACACTTGACACGTTCACCATTGCGGGGCTCCCCGGAGGCGTCAATGCTGTTCTACCTGCTATCGATGGTTACGTGCTTGAAGCAGGAGCAACGTACAATGTATCGTTGAACGTATCAGCATCCGCTGCGACAAGTGCACGTACCGATTCGCTTTCGCTTCAATTGCTTTCGGATTCAACCAGTGCACTTCTATCGATTGAGTTGCAGGTTGTTGATCGATCCCTTGCACAACTGAGCCCGAACACCAATCAGATCATCGCAGGTCCTTCTGTTGCCACCAACATCACCATTGAAGTGACCAACATCGGAACGCTTCAGGACACGTTCCTCCTTTCGATAGGTGCAGGTGAAACCTCGAATTATTTCGAGCTCTCCTTGTCCAAGACGTCGGTTAATCTCGGTATTGGTCAATCTGAAACGGTTGTTCTCAGTGTGCGTGAAACATCAACTGGGGCGAGTTCAAGTGGTTTGCCAATCAACATTGTTGCCACGTCAACACTCGATCCTGCTTCAACCGATGTTGCACTCATCACACTTCTTCCAATGACTGCAGGCTCCGACCTATTCGTCTACGAAAACGATGCGACTTCAGAAGCAGGCGGCACCATCGATGGAACGCTTAAGGTCACCAATACGGGCAACAGTGTTGACGTATTCACGCTCTCTTCCGTGGGTTTGGATTGCGACATTGAATCGTCCGTTCTTTTGCAACCAGGTGCTTCTTCATCTGAACTTCCATGGAACTGCGAAATCCCTTCGAATGCGTTAGCAGGGACCAACGCCTTCAGTTTCAGGTCCGTTTCAAGTGCTCGCTCTGATGCGATTGAGAATGAAGTCGTTGTCTACACCGTTGATGCAACGTGGGATTCATCGTCTGTCGCAGCGATTAGCATCGGCGATGATGACTTGACAATCCCATACCTTGGAGGCTCGTCGACGACCGTCACCATCTCCAATCTCGCAAACATCGCTGTTTCCGGTATTCTAACAATGGTCGGAGTTGGAGATGGCGTTCTTGATATTCGTTGGAACAATTCCTTGGGTGAAGTCACGGATGCTTTCACGCTCGAACCGGGTGCATCGGAAATATTTGTTGTCCGTTTCAATGCACTGACAACGGAATCCACGGATGTTGAACTTCGAGTTCGGGCACTGATTCAAATCGATGGAAGCAGCGTTGATGCTGAATCCTCTTCGATTGAAATCGATGTTCGAGGTGAGGCTAAACCACCACAAGGTATCGAACTTTTGGGAATTGAAATTGGAAAGCAAACGACGTTGCAGTTGATTGCTGCAGGTTATGTTCTCTTCGCGCTCGCATTGCTGGTTCTCCGATTCAGAACACCACGTGCTCCTGCAATTGAATCCGAGGAAGAAGAGGAGGAAGAGGAGGAAGAGACGAAGAAATACGCTCTCGGTCCAAACGAATGTCGAATGGATACAAACCGACGTATATCCTGTCCTTCTTGTGAGGCACGTCTTGCCGTTCCTGGAGGAAACGAACCACCGTTCCGATTCACTTGCCCAACATGCGATTCAAGCATCCGTGTGGTAGAATACGGTTCGGCACCAAAATTCTGATCAGGCTTTTCGTTGAGCGATGAGAAGAAACGCTGTGTGGCCAAAGGGGCCGTTGACTGGCCGTACACCACCTTTGCTAGCCTTGCCCCATTCTCGTTCTATGACTTCGCCTGCCCATTCAACCTCAAGGCCAGCTTCTTCGCAAGCAATCCACGCATGTTCAAGTTGACTTGAAACTGGACAATAACACGACAGTCTGGCTCCGACGCTGAGCAAAGGTGCAACGGCTTCAATGGCGATGGAATGGTCGGGCAGATCAAGAAGAACTGCATCAACGTGCTTTGAGATCGTTTGAATCTCTTCAATACAGGATTCGATTCTTCCATGGACGTGTGAATGCTTTGGGAATTCGGGGATGGCAGCTGCAAGTGTCTTCAAATTCTCAAGCCCAACTTCTGAGTGTTCTTCTCTTGGCTCGACGGTAATGAGGTGGCCTGATTCGCCGAGGACTCGGGCGAGATGCATCGACTGGCCACCGGAGCCCAAACCAGCTTCGAGGATTACGTCTCCTGGGCCGATGCCCAATCTGGCGATGAGGACGCCGGCATCTTTTGATCCAATGGTTTGGGCTCTCCGCTTCATGCCCGCGACCAATTCGGGAAGGCGAGGAGGCAAGTGCGTGAATATCTTCGAACCAATTTGTACTTCTTTTCCAAAAGCGATGTTCTCGACGGTTGCTTTCGGGTTGAAGACACCAATTCCCTTAATCTTCACAGTTTCATCGATCAGTGAAACGATGTGGACGCGTCCACTTTCCTCGACCAGTGCGGCGATAGATGGGTCTGCCATGATTGTCGGATGTCGTGTTGGACATCAGACTTTTGCAAAAATAATGGAAAAATCCCAATAAAAATGTAAAGACGAGAACAGACTACCATTATATATTGAGTAGTGTTGGAATTATTATGCAAATCAGCGTTCGAACAATGGCCTTCACAATTGTCTTCCTTTTCGTTGGAAGTCTCATGGCAGGGTTAACCTCTGAGTACAACGGTATGGAACCTGAGATTTTGGAAGAAGAAACCTTCGTTCAGAACCCATCCCAAGCGACCAGCCCAGGACACGTTGTCTTTGGCCAATACATCTCTTCTGACAACTGTGGTCATTGTTCCAAGACTGGTGGTGGTTCGGATGCTCACCACGCACTCAAGCAAAACCACCCTGACGAATACGTGTATGTTACCTACATGTCTGCATCCTATGGTGATACCGACACTGCTCGAGCAGGAAACGTTGCTCCCTACAACTGGGCATGGACAACCGGCGGTGCGCCAGATGCCTACTTCGGTGATCGAACCGACAAGCGTCAGAGTGGTGCCAACAACCAGTATTCCACCTACGATTCTCAGTTTTCAAGCGGCGGTGGAATGCACAGCACCGTCAACGATTACGGTATGACTGCTGCAATCAGCCAATCCGGTGCGAACTACAACATCGACATCACTTACAAGTACACAGGTTCGGGTAGCGCCGCAGGGAACATGAAACTCTACGCAGCACTTGTCGACAAGGATTGTACTGGTTATTCCTACACATCTGGGATTCCACACGGCTACAATTGCTGGATGGCTTGGCTCACCAGTGGTGACACCTACAAATCCAAGAGTTCAGGTTCAGGTAGTGCCTTCGCTAGCGTAACACCAACATCCACATCCCAATCCGTCTCCTGGACCAGTGTTCCAGCTGCCGTCGTTCCTGGCGGACTCAGCAAGGCGATTGTTGTCGGCGTCCTCATGAGTGGTAACACCGTCTCAGTCGGCGGTTCAAGCCCTCACGTCTACCACGCTATCGATTCAACCATGGGGCCAAAGATGGACCTCTCAATCCCAAGTTTCACTGTGACCAGCCCTGCCGGTGCTTCCTACGTTCGAGGTGACATCGTCACACTCGATGCAACGGTTGCCAACTCTGGTGACCTTGAGTACAACAGCGGTGGATCCGTCGATTTCTACTATGTACTTAACGGAAACAAAAACTACATCGGCCAAGGAACACCGATCAACACACTAACCACAAGTGGTGCTTCCCGAACGATGACTGCTCAGACAACATTCGACACAAGCGCTCTTCCATCCAACGGTTGGAAGACGGTCTTTGGCGTTGAACTCTCAACAAGCGGTGAGAGTGTCACCTCGAACAACCAAGCGACAACCGAGCTTGACCACGACCGTCCTCCAAAGTCCAAGACGCCACAAGTCATCGGAACCTCTGAGATTAGTCGTGGCCAGTACTTCTCCGTCCTCGCCAAGGGTGATGCAGACGACAACGTCGACAGCATTGACACCTTGACCTTTGACGTTGAAATTTCAGAGTCTGGAAAGGGTCAATGGACAGGTGCTGTCGTCACCGGTGGCGACAACATCCTCTATCTAGGCTCAGCAAATGAAGGACGTGAGTACTCCGTTCTTCCAACGTTGGACATGCCCGCTGGTCTCTACGACCTGCGCTCACGAACCGTTGACGCTCGAGGACAGACATCGGCATGGTCGATGGCCAACGCTGCGTTCGACCTCATGAACGCACCACCATCCATCACACCAAATCAAGTCAATCCTGTTCCATGCGACATTGCAACCAAGGTCGATTTGACAGGTATTGTCTCCGATCCAGAGACACCACTCTCCGACTTGACCATCACAAGCAACGATGCTGCCTTTGTTGGATGGCACCCTGCTACAACCGAAGTCGAGGTCCGATTTGCTTGGAGCCCGACGCAAGGATGCCCTCTCGGGCAACAAGGCATTGAGATCTTCATGGACGATGGTGCCAACTACGGCAACGATGGACTACCATACGGCACACTTCTCTTCAACGTCCTTGAGAACGGACAACCTCGTTGGCAAGCCTTGCCAACACAAATCGTCGATGAGGCTTCAATGGGAACACTCAGCTTGCTTCCATTCCTCTCAGATACAGACGACACCGGTGCCTCTGTCCCTGCCTCGTCGCTCTCGCTCGAAATCATCTCGATGACAAACAGCAACGTGTTCGATGTCTATCTCGACACAACCAACATCGTCTTTGAGACACTGGATGACGATGTTAACGGTGAAACAACAGTTACCATCCGTGCAAGCGATGGTGAGCAGTTCTCCGACCAGACGCTATTGATCAAGGTTAACCCAATCAATGACGCACCTCGTCTTGACCTCACTGGCCTTGAGATGACGACGCAGAAACTCGGAACACAACGTGTCATCAATTTGATGGCGTTGCTTACCGACGTCGATAACCCTTCAAATGAAGCGTTCATCACCGTTTCTTCCGACGAACAAGGGGCTGCAAAGTACAACCCTATCGATGGAACGATGACCTTGAATTTCCAAACTTCAGGTCTTCACACGGTCACCATGAACACGATTGATCGCTACGACAGCAATACCTACACCATCACCGTCGATGTGTTTGACGCTTACCCGCTCTACATCACGAAGGTCGATGATGGAAGCGGTCACTTCTATGTCGAGATGGAGAACACGTACATCGATCAAATCCCAACGGCAAACATCTTCCTCACCGACATTGCACCAACCTTCACGGTCATTGAAACCACATGGAACATCTGCAACGATGAAACCGGAACGTGCGATGGTCTTTACGAAGAGAACCTCGATATCACTCGCTCCTTGGTCGGCTGGTCGACGGAGTTGGACATTCCTTCCATCTTCATGCCCGACCAAAGCGCACGTCCATCAGGTTCGGTCTACAAGGACTACTACCAACTCTCCATTACCGCCTCCGACACCAACGGGGACGACTACAAGACCATCGCAAGTGTCAAGTGGGACATTCTCGAAGAACTCCCTGCACCTGTTGACATGGACGATGAGATGCTTGCATCCTACATCGACCAACTGAAGGGAGAAATCGCAGAGCTTGAAGCTCAACAGAACGATGATACCATCCTGAATGAGCAATACAAGGAAGACATTGCAGCGATCCTCACAGACAAGCGTGCACAGTACGACACGGCCTGTGACGACCCGCGTGCGGACTGCCCTGTTGAGAACATGCAATCTGGTGACACATCCGAGGCTTCGAGCGATACCAACTGGATGCTCATCCTAGGCATCGTTGCTGGCGTAATTTTCGTCGCACTGGCTCTTGGTTTGATGATGTCTCGTCGAGGCGGCGATACCAAACTCTACGAGTCTGAAACAGCATGGAACCAAAACACATTGCCTATCCATGACACTGTTGCCAACTCCATGTACGGTGGTGCTGCTCCGATCTTCCAACAACCACTCCCACAACCCGCCGTCCAGCCGATGCCTCAACCTGCCATCCAGCCAGTTGCTCAACCGGTCGTCCAACCCGTTGTTGCAGGACCTCCGTTGCCACCAGGCGGCCTACCAGCTGGTTGGACCATGGAACAATGGCAATATTACGGCCAGCAATATCTCGACCGATTGCAGTACTAAGCCAATCCATCCATCCCTATGGCTTATGCTAAAGTCCTAAAGGGGAGGAGAGCGAGGAAACATTATGTCAGAGGCCGACCCGATAGAGGATGTCATCAGCGATGATGACTCTGAAATGGTCACTGTTTGGGCACCTGAGCCATCAAACGACGCTGATGACCTGCTTTCCTCGAGCATCGATCAGTGGATTGATGATGTCAAATTTGAGACAACGGAGGATGTTCCAATTCCTGACCGCCTGGTCGACCAAGTCATTGGTCAAGAAGCGGGTTCTGTCGTCATTCGAAAAGCAGCAGAACAGCGCAGACACATGTTGATGATTGGCGATCCTGGTACAGGGAAGTCGATGCTCGCTCGCTCGATGACCGACCTTTTGCCACAAGATGCCCTCGAAGATGTTCTGGTCTACCCGAACGAGGATGATGAAAACGAACCTCGTGTTCGTTCTGTCCCTGCAGGTCGTGCAGAGCGGATCGTTCGCATACAGAAAGAAGCTATTCGAGAGCAGAAAGAAAAAGCCCAACGAATGCTTCTCATAGGATTCGGTGCTGTCGCTTTCCTTCTGGTTATTGTCGCCATTCCAACTGGCGATATCCTAACACTGTTGTTCGGAATGTTCCTGTTGATGTTTGGATACATGTTCATTCGTAGCCGACTTGGCTCAGGCGATGAAGGACGCATTCCAAAGGTTCTCGTCAAACATGATTTGGACGAGAGACCACCGTTTGTTGACGCAACCGCCACACTTTCTGGTTCACTCCTTGGCGATGTCCGTCACGATCCGTTCCAATCGGGTGGTATGGAGACACCTGCACACGACCGTGTCGAACCAGGTGCCATTCACCGTGCCAACAAAGGCGTTCTCTACATCGATGAAATCAATCTTCTACGACTCGAGGAACAACAGGCGCTGCTAACGGCCATGCAGGAGCGTGCCTTCCCAATTTCAGGTCGTTCCGAGCGATCTTCCGGTGCCCTGACCAAGACAGAACCAGTTCCTTGTGATTTTATCCTCATCGCTGCTGGAAACCTCGATGCTATACAAGGCATGCACCCAGCATTGCGAAGTCGTATTCGTGGGTATGGATACGAGGTTTACGTGAACTCGGAAATGCCAGATACCAACCGTAACCGAAAGCGATTGATTCGTTTTATTGCCCAAGAAGTTCGTCGAGACATTAACAACACTCAAAAAATCCCTCACTTCAACAAATCTAATATTACATTAATTCTCCATAAAACCCAACACCATACAAAC
>JAAZUV010000063.1 GCA_018623995.1 Methanobacteriota archaeon | reverse complement strand
GATACGTTGGCCCAACAACTTGCACTTCAATGAAGCAACAGTTCTTGAATGAGAGGAGGGTGGTTCAATCATGCGACTCACGAGGACATTGATCATGGGAGCCCTCATGGTAATTCCAGGCCTTTTCCTTGGCTTGCTCCTATGGATTCTCGTTGGCCAGCCACAAGATGGTGAGTCACCCATCGTTGAGGCACTTGTGTGCAATGCCATTCCGTTGGCAAGCATCTTCTCTGGTCTGTTCTTTGGCTGGGTCACCGGTTCTGAGTATGCAGAATAGGTGATACCATGAAGCGGAAGGAAAAAGCAGAGCGTATTCAAAATATGCTTGAGGAATTGTATCCTGAGATACCGGTTCCACTCGATCATGAAACACCGTTCCAGTTGCTTATTGCAGTACTTATGAGTGCACAGACGACCGATTTGAAAGTGAATCAAGTTACGCCAGAACTGTTCAGGCAAGGTCCAACGCCTGAAAAAATGGCTTCACTTGAAGTTGCACATATTCAATCGATGATTCGAGAAGTTGGTCTTGCCCCGACGAAAGCCAAGAACATCAAGCGTTTGTCCGAGCTCTTGCTCGAGCGTCATGATGGAGAGATTCCAAGCACATTTGAGGAACTGGAAGATCTTCCAGGTGTTGGACACAAAACGGCTGGTGTCGTCCTCGCTCAAGCATTCGGCATTCCGGCATTCCCAATTGATACTCACATCCATCGGCTCGCTGCACGCTGGGGTCTCTCCAATGGACGTAATGTTGAGCAAACGGAAAAGGACCTGAAAGCCGTTTTTCCAAAGAACGCATGGAACGACCTGCACCTGCAAATCATCTTCTTTGGACGAGAGTACTGCCCTGCTCGTTACCACGACCTGTCGCAGTGTCCCATCTGTTCATGGGCTGCTACCAAGAAGCGCATCGCTGAAGAAGCGAAGATGAATCGAAAGAAGAAATCAAAGTGAGACACTGAGATTGAATCCTGAACCGATCAGTTGCAACAACATGATTGTTCCAAGAATCAGTAAAGTGATTCGAAGAGCAGGCGTTGTTGTATCCTCATCGTAGGCTTCACGAACAAAGGCATAGCCAATGAGCCCAACACCGACCATTCCAATGATGGCCGCAAAGGTATCCATGAGACGGACAAAATCGTTGTGCGATTCCGTATCTTCTGCAATTTTCGTCACATAGTCTTCATCGGTTGGATCGTAATCAATTGCTGCTGGTGGTCCAGAAAAATCCGGTAGAACGCTGACCAATCCAGCAATGAGGATGAGGATGACACCAATCATCAGGAATTTGTGCAATGAGAACAAACCGCCTCCCATCATCGCTTGTTGGGGAGGCATATACATGGTCGTTGCAGGCGGGCTTGGTTGTTGTGCAGGTGGTTGCATACCAACCCATCACCAACAAAGCATATACTCTTTTTCTACACTCCGAAGAAGGAAGATGCACCTTCGAGGAGAACGGCTGTAATCCAAGAGGTGATACCTGCAATCCACAACAACTGGATGGCCTGACCTGCAGCGCTTGTTTTTCCACCACCACGAAGACGTGTTGCAATGGCTGAAACGGCAATGATTTGACCAAGAACCAGAATGGATACAATAATCTTGAACATTCGAATGTTGTCTTCAACAGAAGAGGCATCTTCCATGACAGGTAGGGCAATACCGCTACCAAAGTCCTGCAATGCACCCACATCCGTCGAAGCAAGTCCAGTCGCAACACCAGCGATTGCTTCACCAAGTTGCAGAACAATCGAGATGGTGACGTTCAAGGATGTAACGCTTGCAATAAGTAGACCAAGGGCAACGCCCCACATGGTGTTCGCTGAGAGAGCTCTGCGCCGCCTCAATGAAAGGAGGTTCCCTACTGAACGAGACACCATCTCAGCTGTTTCAGCCGGTTTACCTGATGATTGTGAACCTTCGATGTAGATTCGAGTATATCGAGAAATGACTGCAGAGTTGGTATCAGCGTTGAAGTAGTCCCATGCACGATCGGAGTCGATACGTGTTGCAAGTCGTCGCTCAAGTCGATCGATGGAAGCATCCAACATTCCAAAATCAACACCACGAAGCGCTTTGATCGTTGCAGAAGGTTCTGCACTTCGAGCCTGTGCAGTTCCTCCCAATGCGCGAATAAAGTCAGGATAGGCTCCATCTCGACGTTGCACATTGCCCTCTTCTCGTCCAATCATCCATGCAGGAATCAACATCGGCGAGAGCGGGGCAGCGAGAAGGATGAGGCCATATCGATCCCATTGAGAACTGATCTCTTCCCAAGTTGAGATAACGACGATGATTGTAATGAGCAGGAGAACAAGTGAGACTGCACCAGACGCTAGCAATGAGCGTGTGAAATTGACACGGAACGGTGTATCGAGTTCATCTCGAGCAAAGATAAGGTCTCTTGGAATCGTTGCCCTGAATGCCATCATGGCTGCGACTTGGATGATGATAAACAACATCGATGCGAGCAAGAGGAAGCGCAATCGGGAAGCGACTTCAATCGGTGTATCGTTGTCGCCACCAACTTCGAAGAGAACGAGATGGATACCAGCAATGACCAATCCGAAGAGTCCTGCAGTCACCATCGATACGTAGATTTCTTGCATTGTGTCGACACTTTCCAATCTTGTGTCGTAGAGTGTGTTGTATTGCTCAGCAACCGTTTCTTGTTCGGAGCGCATGAATTCATCGATGGGTTGACCTGCTTCAATGGAAAACGCCATTCGATCGAGAAAATCCGTCCATAGTGGGCTTGGGCTTTGTTGTGCGACAATTCGAGCAGCCTCAGGAAGAGACGTGTGCCACTTGTCGACAAGCGTTTCAATTCGTTGAACTTCGGATGCAAGTTCTCCATAATCTCGCATTTGTTTGAGAATATCGAAAATGGATTGTGCACCAACTTCTCCTAAGGACAGTATACCCATTCGAGTGATGAACATGTGCATTTCTCGTTCGATAAGATTCGCTGAACGGCTCACTTCGAGCAGAGGGAAGGCGAGAGCACCTAGTGCAGCAAGGATAGGCAAGAGGAACAAAAGGAGAACTCCTGATAGGCCAGCAAACAGAGCCCCCTCAGCAAAACCTCCTGTCAAGAAAATCAACAGAAGGGATGCAAGGAGACCGCCGGCGAAGGCTCCACCAACGTAGATGGTGATGAAACGACTCACCGGCATCTCAAGCCGACGGATGGCAATTTGCCACATCGGCATTCTTTCCAACGCTCATCCCCTCCTCACTTGTGGTTGATGCCAACCCATGAATCGACTGCGCTGTCAAAATGTTCCCAGCCACTGTTGTAGTAGATGTTGAGTAAGTCGAAGACATCGTCGTAATGTGTTAGGTCACGGTCTGCCATCCGTTCAATGGCTGCCGCACGGCGAAGCATTTCGTCGTAGATGTCACGTTTGTTGGCAAAACCAGCCATAGCTGCAATCTTGTTTTCCAACAGATGCGATTGGAACATACCTCGGAAGTAGTGCTTGTCCTTGACAGGGTCCCATTCGAACATACCACGTGTGAGAACACCATCGCTGTGTTTGTTGTATCCAATGACTTCGTCGATACCCGTAATGCGTCGAGCAATTCCCCCACCAGGTGCCTCGACGACTTCTTGGAAAATAGCAAAGTTGAGGTTGTCAAAGAAACGAATTGGAACGTTAATTGGATCACCAGTGAAACGTTGAATCATTTTCACAATCGAGGATGCGTGGAACGTTGCAATGACTGGGTGACCAGTTTGCATGGCTTGGAACGCTGTTGCACCTTCAACACCACGAATCTCACCAATGATGATGTAGCGTGGACGAGATCGAAGGGCTGCTTTGAGCAAGTCGAACATCTCGACACGTGAGTCCTCATTCTTCGAATCACGTGTAACGAGGCGTTGCCAAATCTTGTGGCGTACCTTGACTTCAGGTGTATCCTCTGCAGAGTAGATTTTGACGTTGTGGTCAATGAATGGTAGGATTGCATTGAGTGTTGTTGTCTTACCAGACGCTGTTTCTCCAGAAACCAGAACGGACATACCGTACTCGAGGCAGATCCAAATGTATGCTGCTTGTTGAGCACTCATGGTACCCCATTTGATGAGTTGAATGACAGAGATGGTTTCCTCGGCGAACTTACGAATGGTAAAGGATGGTCCCAACATTGAGACGTCGTCTGAGAAAATGATGTTGATACGGGAACCATCGAGGAGTGCACCGTCAATGATTGGTTTGTTGTCGGAAACTGGACGGCCGATACGCTCCGACATTGCACGGAGGTAACGAGAAAGAATCTCGCGCTCCCTAAAACGGATGTTGGAGGTGACCATCCCGAAGACCTTGTGATCCATGTGGATGTGTTTCAAACCGACCGAGTGAATATCTTCCAGCATTTCGTCTGAAAGGAGTGTTTCAAGAGGCCCATTCCGAATCAAGTCACGGATGACGATGTAGCGCAAACGCTCACGTTGAGCATCAGAAACGACAATTCGTTTGTCATCGAGTCCAACAAGTTCCCAAATGCGACCTCGACGACGAGAAACGATGCTGGCTTCAGCTTCTGATATTGTGTACCGATCAATCATCTGTCCAAGAATGGTCTCGAACTCGGAGTCGGTTGTGAACGATGGAGCAGAAGGAGCCTCTTGAAGCAAGGTTTCGACCAAATCACGTCGAATGTTTTCCTCCTCTTCGTTCAGTTGTGGTTCGAGACCAAACCACAGGACCTGTCCACCGCCGTCCTCATCGCTGGGAGGTTCGTAAATGTGGACAAAGACCGGTTCTTTGGTAATGTAAATGAGATTGAGCGGCCGTTGTTTCTTCGCATCTCGATCAAGAGGACCGTAGTAAATTGGACGAGAACCGTAGCGCTTTTCGAAATCACGAACCCAATCAGCGACGTGGCTATGCGCAGCCATGACAGAGGCAAGGTCGCCTCGTTGGAATTTGAGTTCTTCATCCGCCATGTTCTCACCTCAGCTGACTGCTGTAATATCGACAATGAAGCCCATGCCAGGTTCAACACGCCATCCAATGGACGACTGGACTGGCCCTGCAGCACGCAAGTATCGTGTAACGAGGAGTGTGCGCTTGAGGTCACCTCCAATCAAATTGGTCGAAAGATCGAGGACAACTTCAGCACTTGCACGAAGAGAGTGCAAGAGTTTTGCATCCATTTCGTCACGATCGACGTTGAGCATGAGACTTCGCCCTGTTGACGCAATTTTCCTTAAGCGTTGAATCATATCGAAACGTGCTTGGTCGTTCATGCCATCAGGCATCAACGAACTTGCAGAATCAATGACAACAATGTCTGCTTCTTCGATAGCGTCACTGTTGAGGACTTCATCAAGTCCAACATTGGGAATGGGTTCAGCTACAGTACCGAAACGAGAGAAGATCATCAGGTTCCCATTGGTCAAAGCGTCCGTGACACCATAACCAATCGATTCCATCTGTTCGATCCAACCACGTGTTGTCAACTCTGTGGTGATCACAAGAACTTTGACATCGTTGTGGAGTAGGCCATGAACGAATCGTTGGCTCACGAGAGATTTTCCGGAACCGACCTCACCCTGAAGCATGATTAAACTTCGATTGGGCAAACGCAGTCCAAGCGAATCGGCAAGACTGTCCGTTTCAACATCGTATGGGAATCCATCTTCGATGGGTTTTGGCATTTCATCAAGTCGTTCAACCATGCAAACGCACCTCCACTGACATTGAATCCGAACCTCGGTAACCGTTGGTTACTTCAGAGGATACGACGGCTGTTATCGAGACATCGTCGCCTGACTGATACGACCAAGAGTTGCTGCTTACTGTCACCTCGAGAAGATGGTCTTCATCCCAATCCCCGCTCGCTGGAACGAGCGCAGACGTGATCGACGAGGTCACAGTTTGACCATCGACAAGAACCACGAGCGTGGATGAATCCAACAACGTCGTCCCAGTATTCTGGAGGAAGAAGGTGATTTCAGTTGGCGTAGCGCTAGTATCCAGGGCGACCATCATCGGGTCACCTGCAAAATCAACACTTGTGGCTTCTTGAACCTCAAGTGCGGCAGTTTCTTGCGCAGTGATTTGAGCCATATCGCCCCATTGATTGATCAATACGACGCTCACCAATCCAGACACAAGCAATGCCGTTGTCAGGAAGATGAACGATGATGCTCCGCCGTCTGCCATTGAATCACCTCATGCGAGTGCGTGAGCTGCTGTCAGCCCACCTGCTGTCATTGAAATTCGTGTGTAGGACGAGGGTCCGTTCTCTGACCAATCAAGGGAAATTGTTTCTCCAGGATACCAGTTTGTACTGTTGATCGAAGGCGTATATGCGCTTCCCAAATTCGTCGGTGTTTGTGATGTCCCTCCATCGAGGAAGAGCCATACTTCCCGATGTGGAAGCGTTACAGAGCCGGTATTGGTCAGGTTTGCGTAGATGTGATTGCCGGTTGTGGAACTCAATGTTGCTGTACTTGTGGGGGATTGTCCAGAAGCATCAATGGTGATGGTAGGAGGGGACGAGTAATTACCGCGATTGGTGATTGTCACGGTATCTATTCCTCCTGCAGCATCAACAGTAAATGTTCCAGAAAATCCACTTCCAGTTCCTGTTGCAATCAACGTTCCGTCAACATATCCGCTACCATTACTGTTCACGGAAATGCTCAAGACAGCACCTTCCCACAACGTTGCATCATCGATTTGAAAGGATGGCAAAGGGTCTCCAGCGTCATCGATGATCTCGAGACTGGTGTCCAATCGATTGTCAAGCGTTTGCACAGCAAGTGCAAACACCAACAACAACGACGTACCAACCACGAGAGCACCAACTCCAACTGAAGCGCCCATGCATCATTCCTCCGACTTCACAGTTTGTGAACGCCAGGATTCAACAATCGCAGAGAATGTCAGCAGCTTTCGATGTGACAAGTGATCGTTGAGTGCAGCTTCCGCTTCCCCTGGTGCAGCGAGTTGAACAATGGCGAGGACCGCTCGGCCCTCATCTTCGGTCAACATTCCGCTTTGAACTGCCTTCTGTGCGAAACTTACGGCAGCCATTCCAGAGAGATTGTCAAGGAGAAGAGCCGCAACCATTGCTGCTCCAACTCCATCATTAGCGGCCTGTTCATAGGACCCCTTCGCAAGGAAAGGATTCGCTGCAAGCGCTTGTGCTTCGTACAACTCAACAAGCCGTGCTTCGTCGGATTGTCGCAGTCGATCGACACCGCCACCCACTGGGAGAACTTCTCCATCAGCGGTAACAATGGTGTCACCTTCTGCGCCATCAACGGAAGCAACATCACCTTCTTCACCACCTTCTGAAGATTCTCCATCCTCAGAAACGGGTGCGACGTTTGCTTGTTCCATCTTGTGTGAAATCAGTCCAAGCACGTCTTCGACCATGTCGAGACGGCTACTGATCATGCGTTCCAGACCAGACGTATCCACCTGTGCGTTGACGGGTGCCGCCGGTTGAGGGGCAAGCGTCGCTGCGACAGTTGGTACAGATCCAATGCTGTTCAATCGTGCTCGAGTCGGACCGGGGGATATGGTCCATGCATCCTCTTCACTCAACTCTCCTTGTTC